>JACRFO010000114.1 GCA_016217865.1 Candidatus Kerfeldbacteria bacterium
GAGGAAAGTCGTCAGCTGGCCCATCAATGGGGCCACCGCTTCGACCTGGGCTGTCGTCCGCCAGGCCATGGCCGCGACCGGATCTTGGCCGCCCGTCAGGACCGGCGGGGTGCTGATGCGAGGAGCGGGGGCGTTACTGGGATGTCCCGACTTGGTCATTGAGTCCTCCGCGGTAGTCGTTGACTGCGTGGGATGAGTGTTCTCTACCGCGGCAGCGTCTAGTTGTCAAGGTCTCGAAAAATCAGTATAATGCGGACGCATGTCATTGGTACGTTTTCTCATCGTCCTCGGACTTGGCACGGTCCTGTCCTGGAGCGCCTGGGTCTTGGTGGTGGCGCTGCTCGATCCACAGACCGGCGGCGTGATTGCCTTGATGCTGTTCTATAGCAGCCTCTTTTTGGCACTGCTTGGGACGCTGACCCTGGCCGGCTTCTTCCTCCGTTACTGGTTGGAAAAGGAAACGCTCATCTTCCAGCAAGTGAGCATTGCTTTACGACAAGCCACCCTATTGAGCGGTGGCGCTACCATCGCGCTGATGCTCCAAAGCCAACGCCTACTCAACATCTGGGTTTTCCTTAGTCTCGCCATTGTCCTCTTCGTCATCGAAGGGTTCTTCCTCGCCGGTCAGTCTGAACGGCACCATCAGACCTCGCAGTCATCGTCTCACTAGGCCATCTCTACAATGCTCATGGCCACAACCACCGGCCACCTCCATCCGTTAACGCAATTGACTCGCCGGGTTCTAGCGATCTGGCGTGATCTTGGTTTTGATCTACATGATGGACCGGAGTTAGAGACCACCTGGTTCAACTTCGACGGTTTGAATGTTCCACCGGACCATCCGGCCCGCGACGTTCAAGATACGTTTTTCATTGCCGGCCGCGATGATCTCGTGCTCCGAACCCACTGCTCGACGGTCCAACTACGCTGGCCGAAATCGCATGGTGCCCAGCCGCCATTCGGCGTTGTTGAGGTCGGAAAAGTCTACCGCCACGAGGCCACCGACGCGACGCACGAGTCAATGTTCTACCAGTGCGATGGCGTGTATGTTAATCGTCAGGTGACGATGGCGCAGCTGGTGACAGCACTAAACACATTCATCGGCCGACTCTACCCGAACAAACCAGTGCGTATTCGCCCAAGCTTTTTTCCATTCGTTGAACCAGGCATCGAGCTTGATCTGTGGTGGGAGCAGCCGGGGAAACCAGGAAAGTGGTTAGAGGTCCTCGGGGCCGGCTTGGTCCATCCGAACGTCATTCGGAATATGGGTTTTGACCCAGCCGTCTGGCAGGGCTACGCATTTGGCATGGGTCTCGACCGGTTGGCGATGCTCGAGTACGGCGTGACCGATATCCGCCAGTTCTACAATGGGAACTTGGAATTCTTGAAGCAGTTCTAATATGCTGTTGTCCTACGCCTGGCTGAAGACGTACCTGCCGAAACTACCCGCTCCCGACGCGCTGGCCAGCGCGTTGATGGCGCATGGACTTGATGTTGATGGGGTGACAACGACGGGGCAGGCGTATGACCACGTCGTCGTCGGTGAAATAACGGCGATCAAACCACACCCAAACGCTGATAAACTTCGACTGGCTGATGTGGTGATTGTCCCGAACGGAACGCCGCAAGAGGTTGTGTGTGGTGCGCCGAATATTGCAGTGGGTCAAAAAGTTCCGATTGCACTGATTGGCGCGCGCCTCCCAAACGGGCTGACGATTGAACCGCGGGCTATCCGCGGTGTCACGTCGAATGGGATGCTCTGTGCCGCCGACGAACTGGGCTTGGGGAGTGACCACAGCGGTATTCTTGTGCTTGATCCAGCCTCGCCAGTTGGCGCATCGCTGGCCAGCGTACTTGACCAACCAGTTGATACCATCTTTGACGTCGCCACACCTGCTAATCGAGCGGACTTACTGTCGCTGCGAGGATTGGCTTGGGAAATTGGGGCGATGCTCGGCCAACGACCAAAGTTTCGGCCGGTGAAACTCACTGCAGGGAGTCGCGCTGCGACAGCGTCAGTCAGTGTGAAAGTGGAAGACAACGGGACATGTCCGGTATACAACCTACGTGTGATTCGCGGCTTGTCGCTCAAACCGTCGCCCCGTTGGCTTAAAGAACGCCTCGCGTCAGCGGGCATGCGCTCGATTAACGCGATCGTTGACGTGACGAATTACATCATGCTCGAGTACGGTCAACCGCTCCATGCCTTCGACGCGGCGAAAAGTACCAGCCGAACGTTGGCCGTGCGCATGGCAACATCCGGCGAAATGTTGACGACGCTCGATGGGAAGTCGCGCCATCTCGAACCGACCATGGTCGTGATTGCTGATGGACAGGGACCAGTGGCGCTGGCGGGGGTGATGGGCGGAAAAACGACGGAAGTGTCGGAGCGTACCACAGACATCTATCTAGAATCAGCGATCTTCAATCCAGTGGCGATTCGGAAAACCTCACGTCAACTCGGCCTCGTCTCTGAAGCTTCGAAGCGATTTGAACGTGGCCTGTGGCCATCGCTGACGCGACAGGCAAGTGATGCCGCGGCTGCCTTACTGGTTGAATTGTGTAGCGGCGAGATCGAACAGGGGAGCGTAACGGTTGGTGAATCATCGGCTCCAGCGCGGACCGTTGCGCTCGATCCGGTGTACATCAGCGCCCGGCTCGGCGAAAAAATTTCGGCCGCGGTGAGTAAAAAAATTTTGACGGCCCTTGGCTTCACCGTATCTGGTCGCGCGAACTCCTGGACAATCACCATTCCTGAATGGCGCCCGGACGTCGCGCTAGCCGAAGACGTTGTCGATGAGGTGGGGCGAATACGCGGGTATGAAGACCTGCCTGTCACGCCGCTCGCCGAGACAGCTACGCACGACGTTGCCACCGCCCTGCGGCAAAAGGAAGAAGTTTGTAACCTGCTGGTAGCGGCCGGTTTCACTGAAGTCATTTCCCACGCATTCTTCGGCGAACGTCAGGGCATGAAGGAATTAGGACAGCACTTTACGGTCGCAAATCCGTTAGATGAGACACAGCAGCTGTTACGCAAAGGCCTCCTATCGCAACTCTTCGAGACCCTGAAGCGTCAGGCCGAGGCTGGTCAGGACGCGGCGATCTTTGAAATTGGGCGCGTGTTTGATCCAACGTTACCCGGCGCGATTGATCATCAGCAACCTTGGAAACTCGCGCTGGGCATGACGCACAAGCAGGAAGCGCGCCTGCCGGAGATTATTGAAGAGCTTTGTCGAACGCTAGCTACACCAACAAAACCGGAAACATTGTTAGTTGTTAATGAAACCTTCCGTGGGCGGAAGATCGAACTCTGTCAGTTTGACCTCCAAGCGCTCGTCGTCCACGCCGCCTGGGCATTACCGGATTGGGAACCGATGAAGTACATCACGACTGGCGTTCGTCATCGCGCCCAGTCGAAGTACCCGGCAATCAAACGGGACGTCGCCTTCTGGTGGCCCCATGACGAAGCCGGTATTGCCGCGGCCGTGGCCGCGGTTGGGGATCCACTGCTGCAACGCTTCGAGATCACGGACCGGTTCGCCCAGGCTGACCGCGTCAGTTACACCATCAACGTCGTCTACCAAGCGCCGGACCGGACGCTCACGAAAACCGAAGTCGACAAGCTCGAGCAGCGACTAAAGGCCTTGCTTACTAAGGCTGGAGCCACTATTCGTTAACCGATGACACCCTTTCCAGAAGGTCGATCAATGGATATCGAGAACGCCCATCAACAGGCGAACAGCCTGAATGAAATTGTTGAACAAGGTGGCCTAGCTTCCCGGGAGGACTATCCCGTTGAGGAGTCGATCAGGTTGGCGGCCGACTTAACCGAAGACGAAGTGAATGCCTTGACCCTCTACCACGATTTTCGGCAAGGTCGAAAGCTCGGCTTCCTTGAGCAGACCGGCCAGACGACACCAACCGAAGTGAGCGATGCGGACGCACGATCAATTGACGACCTTATCGAAGATCAGTTCCATCCATTGTTTCGCCAGCCGATGACCGGTCCGGAATACGCCGAAGCGATCGAAAAGAAATCAGAAGGACAACTCGTCGAAGATGCGCTGGTCAAGATATTCGCGGAGGCCAACATGGACTTCGTACGCGCGGAACAAGCGTCAGAGTACCTAGACCAAGGTGAAGGTAAAACCGACTTATTTTTCTTCTTTAAGAAGAAGGACAAGGCCGTCCGCCTGAAGGTCCAGGCTACTGGCGAAGGAAACGCGCAACGACTGGCGGCAAAACGGGCGAAGACGCCGGCCAATGCATTGCTCGTTGAGATGCGACAGATTCCTAAAAACCCGAAAGGTACGCAGTTCTTCACCAACAGCGATGTCATCCGTTTGGCCCGTGATGGAACGGTAGCTGATAAGCGGTCATTTGCCTTGAAGTATGCCGCCGAGGTGAACATTGCCCTGATGCATGCCCCAATCAACGTCTACCGCGAGGAGAAGAAGATTCTCGGTTTGTAAAAAAATGGACCGGAGGCAGAGCCTATCCGGTCGGCTTACGGAGCGTGGCGCGCCGACGCGTCGGACGCGGCATGCGGTCGAGAACCTTCACGTCCACCACCTGCAGGTGCATGATCACCTCGTGCCCGACGGTCTCGGGCTTGATCTTGACGGCCAGGCCGTCGGGTGAATCGCTCGCCTCGACGGCTAGCAGCTCGGAGTTCCGTCGGCCGAGCAGGCCGGACAGTGCTTCGCGGAGCAGGGACGCGC
>JACRFO010000011.1 GCA_016217865.1 Candidatus Kerfeldbacteria bacterium
ACGTTCGACCGACATGCGCACCTGCGCGATGAGCGGTTGCTGCAGGGCCTCCGCTGGTGTCAGCCACCTGTGTGTTTTGAGTTCATTCGCATCCATGCGAACATCAGCATGTTCCGCCTGGCAGACGACGTGGTAGTACACCATGTGTGCCGGCCGGTGGTACTCGGGCATGAAGATGTCCTCACCGAAGCTGATAACGTACTCAGCGCGAACGGGTAATCCTGTTTCTTCTCGGGCTTCGCGTTCGGCCGTCTGGAATATCGATTCACCGTACTCGACATGTCCGCCGGGCAACAACCAATGGTCGCCCCACTTTGTCGACTGGATGAGGAGTATTTTGTCGCGATGGTAGATGAACGTTCCGACAACCGCTTCGATCCGGCCAGCGTATGGTGAAGACGTCATTATGTTTTTGGTCGGTTGTCGATGACGCGCTTCTCTTTTAATTCTGTTTCCATACCTAACCGGTCAATCAGGTCTTCCGTCGTATGTTCTTCGACGATGGCAGAAATTTGCATATCGGCATGCATGTGTTTTTCCACGTCGTCTTTGACCGCGGCGAAGGGTACGCCGGGTTTGGCCGAGACGCGCAGAACGATTTCATCAAGGTCGAATGGGTCGTTGTTGTGTTTACGAATTTCTAATTGCCACTCATCAACACCCTTGATCGACGACATAATCGGGAAAGTATTATTGAGGTTGACGAGCTCGCCTTTCACTTTCGTTAGGTGGAACTCCTTCATTTCACTCTTCCGTTGGATATCCGTCCGGATCCGCGGTACGGTCCGGCCGCACTTCGGACAAGGATCGTAATCAATCCCCTGGGCCAGGTCGCCCGTGCGGTAGCGGACAACGACAGTTCCGCGCCAATCGAGGGCCGTGTAGACGACTTCGCCTGGTTCGCCGTCGGCAACGCGGTTGCCGTCGGCATCAACTAACTCGATGAATTCCATATCCGGGTAGAGGTGGTAGCCGGTGTGTTCAGCGCACTGAATCCAGGCCGTCTTCGCTTCTGTCGAGGCGTAGGTGGCGAGAATCTGTACCTCATTCGCTTTCACCTGGTGCAGCAGCTCTTGCACTTTTTCCCGGAAGGCCGGACTGACCCGTTCCGCGCCGAAGACGATGTACTTCAGGTTGGAAAAGTCGCGGCCCTGTTTCACCGCCTGGCGCAGCAAGTGGTACGTGTATCCGGGAATCGCGACGAGCACATTGACTTTCAACCGTTCGAGCGAATCCATAATTTTCTGGCTGCCCATGATCTTCCCGCCGCCAGAAGCGAGCGCCGTCAGTCCGGCCTCGAGCAACCCGTAGTAGGCCAGCCAGAACCCGAGGTGCGGCGAGTACGGAAAGGCATTCAACCCAACGTTCTTCGAACTGAAGCCGGCCACATTGAAGCAGCGGCGCCCCGTCTCCCGGAGTGAGTGGAGATCGTACTCGCTATAGGTGAATGGGGTGGGCAAGGCGGTCCGGCCGGTAGTGAAGTGGAGGTGGAGCGGTTTGTACTCACGTTCCAATTGACGTTGCACGTCAGCCTTCGTCAACTTGCCCCAGAGAATCTTTGCGAGTTCGCCCTTCGTCGCAAATTTCTTGATCAAGTGTTCGTCTGGTTGGAGAATGAACTGACGTGGTTTGGCCGGTTCTTCCACCGTCGGTGCTAGTTCAACTTTTGAAGTGAACGGTAAACGACGGAGATCGTCGGTTGTTTTGAAATCCGACCAGCGCAAGCCTTCGCGCCCGAACAACGCCCGGTAGTATGGCGAGTATGGGAGTTTGTGCTGGAAGAACCAGCGCACTTTTCGATTCTGCAGCTCCTGGAGTTCTGGTCGCGACATGGTCACGACTTTTCGCCAATCGAGATACATAGTTATAGGGTTTTTCCTGCGAGCGGGGCAATCGCGCGCATGAGTTGTTCAGTCATCGCCGTTAGGTAGTCGGCCGTGATCTCCCCATCGGGCGCAGTCACGGCGAGCGGCCTGCCGATGGCCAACCGGACTGGATGGCGGTTCGACATAAGGTATACGAGCGATTGTGCCATGTTTTTTCCTGGCGAACAAGTGATGCCGAGAGGCACAATCGGCACATCAGCCGCAATCGCCATGCGTACGGTTCCCGTCCGTCCTGGCAGTAAACGCTTGCCAGTGTTCCGCTGTCCTTCCGGAAAATTACAAATGACTTTTCCGCTCTTCAGGTACTGCACAGCTTGGTCGACAATCGCACTCTTCTGGCGGGGAATTTGCAGGGCGAGTGTTGTCCAGCGGTAGTAGTTCGATTTCGTTAAGAAGTAGACCGGGATGTTGCGGCGCCGTCCGAGTGCCACGGCAATGTAAAAACCGTCAAGCCAGTCAACGTGGTTCGCGGCGATGATGAACCCGCCCTTCCGTGGCAAGTGTTCCAGTCCGGTAATGTTCTCGACTTTCGGACCGAAGATTGGGTAACCGAT
>JACRFO010000115.1 GCA_016217865.1 Candidatus Kerfeldbacteria bacterium
ATCTACCGCCGCGCTTGACCATGCCCGCCTACGATTCCTATACGCACCACGATGCTTTCGGACCGAAACGCTGGTCGCATCAGCGGCGTTTTCACGATGGATTACGGCTGCTTCAGCTCCACCCCCATGACCGACTCCTGGACTATGGTTGTGGCGATGGGTATTTCCTCAAGCTGTGTGCCAAAGCTGTGCCCGAAGCGACGTTTGTGGGTTATGACCCGCTAGCGAACATGGCCGACCAGGCTCGCCAGGCGCTGGCCAACACGAAGATCGTGGTCACGGAAACCCTGGCCGAGCTTCAGACCAATAGTTTCTCGCACATTACCTGTCTCGAAACCTGCGAGCATCTCGTGCCAGATGCGCTGGATCAGACCCTCCGCGATATCCGTGATGTACTCGACCCACGCGGTCTCGCCGTATTCAGCGTCCCAGTTGAAATCGGTCCAGTATCATTAGTGAAGAATCTCTACCGCCATCTTCGCCGACCCACATACGAGAATTGGACCTGGCGGAATCTCTGGCAGGCAACCGTCGGGCTACCGGTAGCACCGTTCATCAACCAGGCCCTCGGCCATCCCTACATCTTCTCGCATATTGGGTTCGATCATCGCCGCTTCGCAGCACGTTTGCGGAGTGATTTCCGCATTGAGCGCGTTGTCTATACGCCGTTCTCCGGACTAGGATTCCTCTGCAATCCAACAGTCTATTACCTGTGTCGTCCGCGTCCATGACGTTCTTCTTCGGTTCAATCAATGTCGCCATGTTTGACTGGCCATGGTCAATCATTCACCTAATGAGTGGAACCCTCATCGGTCTGCTCCTAGCAGTGAGCTTCCGGCTCGCCCGCCGACAAACATTCTGGTGGACCGGCATCGGCCTCCTGGCGGTTTGGGAACTGTATGAATGGCTGATGCACTACCTCGACGTCCACCATCACGCAGTCATAGCCGCTTACAAAACCGCAGTTGACAGTTTTGCTTTTGCACCGGAAACATGGGTCAACATCACCGGCGATTTGATCATTGGTTCAGTTGGGCTCGGGTTCGGGCGATGGATTGTGCGTCGGATCATACGCGAAAAACCTCGAGCTTGATGAGTGAAGTCAGTCGCTACAATCTATCGGCTACAGATATATATTGATCCCTAACACTTCTCGGTGTGAGCCAGGCGTAAAAACTTTGCGATATCGTTTGCCCTCATGAGAGGGACACCTAGTGCATCGGCGATGTTGTGAATTTTCATATCCGCCCTTGCCAGATCGCGACGGGTTGAGATGAGTAACTCAAACTCGGCATGGCATCCCCAGGTCCGGCCGTGCTTTAGAGCGAGTTCTGGATGACGAGGAAGTGAATATCCGCATTTACGCTAAGTGCCTGCTCAAAGAAGGTAGCGTGACTGAGAAGCGAGAACTATTGGCAAACTTCGGGAGTCGACTGATATACAAGGATAAGACGCTTACGTTGTTGAAAGGGGGGTCGGCCACTGTAAAAAATGAGCCTGATTTCTGGAAAAGTATTCATGGTATACTGGTACTTCTATGAAACGAAAATTCCTTACGTTTTTTGTGGTTAGTAGTTTGTTAGGGTTGACTCACACCGCCTTTGCACAGGTACAAGATCCGAACAGCGATATTGCCCTTCCGTATCCGGCGGTCATTACCAAGACGACGCCTATACCCTCAGATGAAGGTGAAGGTATTCGATATGATGTCCGCTTTCTTCGCGGTCCGGAAAAAAGCAAAACCGTAACGATTGATGACACACCTTCAACTGTCACTGTTGGTTTCAATACGTACAGGGTTGGTCAGAAAGTCTTAGTCGCGAAGCTGACGAAAGTTGAAGGTGCTGTTCAGTACCTCATCACGGACTACGAGCGCCGCAATCGTGTCTGGATGGTGGTTGGTCTGTTTGTACTGGCGGTCATTTGGTTCAGCCGCTGGCGCGGACTACGGTCTATTCTCGGTCTATTGTTTTCGTACCTGGTCATTATCTATTGGGTCGTCCCGCAGGTTGTCCATGGTCATAATCCGGTCACCGCGAGCATCATCGGCGGCACCGTGATAATGCTCAGTAGCCTGTTTATCACTGAAGGATGGAAACGTGAATCACAAGCGGCTGCTACCGGCATGATGGTGACCATGCTCGGCATTGGTTTTTTGAGTACCTGGGCGATGGGCTTTACTTTTTTAACCGGCGGCGGCAGTGAAGAAGCATTTGTCTTGCAAGGGCAAGGGTATGGCAATATTGATATTCGCGGACTGCTCCTGGCCGGGTTTATCATTGGTACCCTCGGTATTCTTGATGATGTCGCCATCGCCCAAGTTGCAACCGTCGCTGAGCTGCGCCGCGCTAGTCGGACTATGACGAATCGAGCCGTCTACCAATCGGCTATGCGGGTAGGAAGAAGTCATATGGCAGCCATCGTCAATACCTTAGTGCTGGCTTATGCCGGTGCATCACTGCCGCTGTTAGTCCTTTTTGGAGCGGGCCATGCTTCCTTTGGGGATGTGGTGAATGGCGAAGTCGTGGCCACCGAGATCATCCGCTCGGTGATCGGTAGCTTAGGCCTGGTCATGGCCATGCCGATTACTACCTTGGTTGCTATTTGGTTTGGGGTTCGCTCTGATCATCCCGCAGAAGAGCATCATCACCATTCATCTTCTGTAGGCTGACCTAGACAGGAAACGCGGGTCGAGTAAACATAGAACCCCTTGTCGGAGTACCCGACGAGGAGTTGGGTTATGTGCCCATGCAACCTGCTACCGTTTTGACCCATGTGGGTCGTCTCCGATAAGAAATTGTATTGGCGGAGACGAGAGGATTCGAACCTCTGATACCCTTGCGAGTATACCGCATTTCGAGTGCGGCGCTTTCGACCACTCAGCCACGTCTCCAGGTTCGAGCGGGCTAATGGTAGCAGTTTTCCGCAGAAAAACAAGGGGTTGTGTTAGAATGAGGTCAGCTCCTATGGCCCACGATACCCCTTCACCGTACCCGGCTGGCCTGATGCGGCTCGCCTCAACTATCGCCCAAGCGGGCGGGCGGGCGTTGTTGGTCGGCGGTCGTGTCCGCGACGAACTTGTTAGCCAACCAACGAAAGACTATGACCTTGAGCTCTTCGGCTTACCCGTACGGCAGGTTGAAGCCATGTTGCGGTCATTCGGCCCAGTCAGCCAGGTCGGGAAGTCATTCGGCATTTTCAAGGTCCGCATTGACACGGTTGATATTGACGTCGGCTTACCGCGACGGGATACCAAAATCAGCAGCGGGCACCGTGGATTTGCTGTTGATGTCGATCCGATGATGCCGCCTGCCCAGGCCGCGCGCCGGCGCGATTTCACAATCAACGCCATCATGAAAGATCCGTTAACAGGTGAAGTGCTTGATCCGTTCAACGGCGGTGATGACCTCGCGCGCCATATCCTGCGCGTCGTCGACCCGGAAACGTTCGTTGACGATCCCCTCCGGGTCTTTCGGGGATTTCAACTTGCTGCGCGTTTCTCGCTCACCGCTGATCCGGCGACCACGGCACTGTTCCAGACGATGCTACCGCAACTGGATGAGCTTGTTCCTGATCGGATTCGTGATGAGTGGACAAAGCTCTTCACCCAGGCTGAACGACCTTCGATTGGTCTAGCTCTGGCGCAGAACGTGGGTCTCTTCGCCCACGCGTTCCCGACGATTGAAGCGCTGACGAGTACGCCGCAAGACCCAACGCTCCATCCAGAAGGCGATGTCTGGGTTCATACACTCCTCACGGTTGATCACGCTCGGCGTCTGGCCGCAGTGCAACACTATTCGCCCGAATCAACCCTCATCGTTGTGGCCGCAGCATTTCTCCACGATCTCGGTAAAGTTGAGACCACCGACATTCGCGATGGTCGGATCCGATCCCTCGACCACGAAACCGCCGGGGTGAAGCCAGCTCGTGCATTTCTCGAGCATAGCGGTTTTCCCGATCGCCTGATCGCGCCCGTTGTGGGCCTCATCGCCAACCACTTGAAACCGGCCCAACTTTTTGAATCTGACCGACGCGGTGAGTGGGTTTCCGGCGGAGCCTTGCGGCGCTTGGCTCGTCGTGTTGCTCCCGCTACGATTGATCAACTGGCAACGCTCGCAACCGCCGATCATCTCGGCCGCGGACCATTTACGCAGCCTGATGGCTCATCGCAATGGCCGACCCACGATCCAGCCAGCGCGTGGCTCCGCGCCGAATCAACCACGCGCGGTGTGGTGAGTGGTCAGCCCGAACCTACACTTTACGGTCGCGACTTGATGGATCGCGGCTGGCCGGCTGGTCCAGAACTTGGACGAGTACTGGCGGCGGCCGAGCGACTGGCTGACCACGGCTGGACCCGTGATCAACTATTAGAGCACCTGCGGAGTGCCGCTGATCCGGCCGCCGCCGTCGCCCTACTCGAAGCAGAGCTCACTCTGGTTGAAACGGCGGGGACTGGATCGTCCAGCTCGGCAGCCATGTCCGCCAGCGGTACTGCTCCGTCGTCAACGGCAGGTTAAGGTACCACGGCAAGAACCAGGCGAAGACGAACACCGCTGCGAGGATATAACCGACAACCAGCCGCCGGCGTTTTGGCCATTGTTCAGATAGCCAGATTGAAACGAGAGCAATAACAAACAGTCCGAACGGAATGGCGTGGTAGCTATACATGATGCGTTGGATGAAACCGAACGGAATCCACGTCATCAAGAGTAGGACGAGTAGGAATCGTTTGGCTGGTTGATGCCAGCCGGTGACGAGTGTGTAGAGAAAGACCGCCGCGCCAGTCCACCACAGCCACGGGTTGGCCATCGACCAAATCACGCTGATGGTGTTACCGGCCGTGTGACTCCAGTACAGGAACGGCCGCCAGAGCAGCAGCCAGCCCCACCACGGCGCCCCGTAAGGATCCCCCGTTGGCGGGACGGCGAGATGATACTGGAGGAGCTGGACATTGGCCCCCCAGAAATCCGCGGGAATGCCCAGCCAGGTGAAGTGCAGCCAAAAAACTTTGGTGTAGACGAGGATTGGTACGCCGATGAGAAGAATGAGTGACCAAGCGAACTGCCGTGCGGTAGGATGGCTGCGGCGTTCAAATCCAAACCAGTGCGGCCAAACCCATATGGCCAGCGCCGGAACGAGCATAGTCAGTGACAACCACTTTGTCGCCAGAGCTAACCCAGCCGCGACGGCCGCGCCCGTCAGGATTGCCCAAGGTCGGGCAGAGCGAAGCGCGAAGATCGTTAGGGAGAGCGCCAGCAAGCTGTAGAGGATGTACGGAATGTTAATCAACCCCAGCCGTGAATCGACGAGGAGAAATCCGTCGAGGAGACTAAGCACCACCGCTAATCGGGCAGCAGTTTCCCGTTTACTGATCAACCACACCAACCACCACAGCACCGGAATAATGAATGCTCCAGCCACCGCATTGAAGATCCGCCACATGGTTGGCGCGTCACCCGCCGCAGCCAAAATGCTCGCCATCTGAAGTTTTCCCAGCGGTGGGTGGGCGTCAGTATACGTCGTGTGCGTCAGGTAGTTCCGTGCGTCGGTCACGAAGAAGACTTCGTCGCTGACGATTGTCGCGGGTATGCTGAGATGCCAGAGGTGGAACCCCAATGCGATGAGGAACCCGAGCCACGGCCATATGAGCCGGCGCTGTTGAGCAGTCATAGTTGTAGTATAGCAAATGTGTGGACGTATGAGCGCATTTATGGTATAGTTCGCCCATGCCAAAAAAACACCAACCGACAAAAATTCGGAAGGCGGTCATCCCGGTGGCCGGCTTTGGCACACGCTTCTTGCCAATGACCATCGCGCAACCCAAAGAAATGTTGCCGATCGTCGACAAGCCGATCATCCAATACGTCGTTGAACAGGTCGTTGCCGCCGGCATCGAAGAGGTTATTTTCGTTACTGGACGCAACAAGCGCGCCATTGAAGACCACTTCGACTACTCCGGCGAACTCGAACGCTTGCTCCGGGAAAATAACAAGCTCGAACAATTGAAAGAGGTTCATCGCATCTCGCAGCTGGCAAAATTTGTCTTCGTCCGGCAAAACAAAATGCTGGGCAACGGCCATGCGGTCTTGATGGCGAAAGAAGTTGTCGGCGATGAGCCATTCCTCCTTTGCTGGGGTGATGACTTCTTCGAATCGCGCGTCCCGGTAGCACGTCAACTGATCGACATCTACAAACGGTACCACGCCAGCGTTATTGGCGTCCTCCCGATCAAAGAGGACCGCATCCATAAGTACGGCATGATGAAACCGAAGGGCAAGATCACCGGCCGGACCTTCCAAATCAACGGTATTGTTGAAAAACCGGACCCAAAGCACGCTCCGTCAAATTACGGTATGTTCGGTGGTGCGGTCCTCACACCGGATATCTTCCACTACCTTGAACGGGCCAAGCCATCGGCCAACGGCGAAATCATCTATACCGACGGCGTCAGCCTGCTCGCCAAACGAGAGCGCGTCTATGCTCATCACTTGAGCGGACGCTACTGGGATACTGGTGATAAAGCCGAGTACATCAAGGCCAACATCCACTTCGCCCTCCAACACAAGGAATTGAAAGGGCCGATCAAAGAATTCCTCAAACACCCACAATAACCGCCTATGCGCCGCGTCCTCATCATCGCTGCCATTCTCCTCATCCCGATCGTTCCAATCGTTTTGGTCGTCACCGGGGTGTTAAAGAAAGCCCCAGTCACCGTCACTGCGGTCCGCCTCACGGTTTGGGGAACGGAAGACACGGCTGCCAACTTCGCCCAGTTGATCGCTAAGTACCGCCAAACGCGTTCGTACGTCACCATCGACTACGTCCAGATGCGCTCGGAAGATTACTACCAGCAATTGCTTCAGGCCTGGGCCCAAGGAACTGGACCAGATGTCTTTTTCGTGCCGAGTACTTGGATCGGGCAGATGTCCCAGTACAGCATCCCCATGCCTGCCGACCTATCGATTCCGCAGGTGATCGTTACCAAAGGCGTCCTCGGTAATAACGCGAAGGTCGTCGTCAACCAAAAAGCCGCTCCGAGCTTGAACGCGCTCCAAGACGCTTTTGTCGACACGGTGACTGGCGATGTTGTTCGCGATGGCCAGACGTGGGCCCTGCCGTTGTCGATGGACACGCTCGCAACGTACTACAACAAAGATCTCCTGAATAACGCTAAGATCTTCGAACCCGCAAAGACGTGGTCAGATCTCCAGAACCAGATCGTCTCCAACCACCTGACGATTACCGATCAGAATGGCCGGCTAGCACAATCAGGCGTCGCGCTGGGAACCGTTGCTAATCTCCCGCACTCAACCGATCTCCTCACACTGCTGATGATGCAGAACGGCGCAATCATGACGTCGAATGATAAGCAGGCGCACTTTCAAGACACGCCGGGCTTAACCGCCTTAAAATTCTTCTTGAGTTTTGCCCAAACGAAAAAGGTGAACTACAGTTGGGACGCCAATCAACCGAATGCCCTCGAAGCCTTCCTCCAAGGCAAGGTCGCCTACTACTTCGGTAGCTTGTCCGACCGGGCACAAATCGCCGCCAGCCAGTTGAACTGGGGGGTTGGACCGATGCTGCACATTCGACAGTCGGGCGATAATGACGCCCTGTCGAATAGCGAACGATTCATCGACGCCGCTAACTACCAAGTCGCAATGGTCTCGAAGGCAAGTCAACTCGCCGGGCGCGATGTCTACGCTTGGAATTTCGTCGAGTACTCGAGTGAGGCTGGTAACGTCTCGGCCTACCTCGATCCGAGTGGAAAGCTGGCTGCTCAAAAGAGTGTCCTGGTTCAACAGAAGGACAATCCAACATTAAGCGTCTATGCCGGACAGCTCCTCACAGCCCGCAGCTGGTACCACGTGAATGGTGGTCAGACTATTGAGAAGTACTTTCAAGACTTGATCACCGGCGGCTTGTCCGAGAAGAATGATCTCCAAGAGCTGCTCAATCTTGCCGCCCAGCAAGTCGTTTCAACCCTATGAAATACGCTCGCTACGCCAGTTTTGCTATCGCCCTTGGCCTGGTGCTCGTCCCACTCGTCGCCAGCGCCCAGACCTCCGGCGGTATCTTAGGCTACCTCAAGTGCAACCAGGTAAATAGCGCGAGTGACACGAACCCGTGCACCATTGATGACTTTCTCAACCTATTCGTCTACTTAGCACAGTGGGGGTTGAGCATCGTCGCCGTACTAGCGGTCGGGACATTCGTCTACGGCGGTATTCAGTTCATCACGGCTGGCGGACGAGCTTCAAAAGTCGATGAAGGAAAGCGCGTCATCGCCGGAACAGTCGTCGGGGTGATCATCTCATTGACGGCGTACGTCATCATCAACTTCACCATCGGAGCCATCACCGGCACGAGTGTTAAATCACTCAACCCTTTCGCCGGTCCAATCGCCACTGTCTT
Organism: Candidatus Kerfeldbacteria bacterium; assembly: GCA_016217865.1. GTDB lineage: Bacteria > Patescibacteriota > Patescibacteriia > SBBC01 > CAIJZX01 > CAIJZX01. Next base: position 8,416 of record JACRFO010000115.1, read on the forward strand.
CGGCGGACAAAAGGGTCTTGAACGGATCTTCAGCGGCAATCAGGACGTTGGAGAGAATCGCGGTAACACCTGTCGCAGCACGAACAACGAAGGATGGAACAAGAGCTGCGGCCAACTCCAAGCGATGTGCGCTGACCCAGGCACAGCTGATGGTCCGATCGTGGCGTTACAGAAACAGCTCAATTCCATGAACTGCAGTTGTGGTACAGCCGATGGGTGTTACGGTGACAACACGGTTGGGTGCGTCCGCCGCTTCCAGGTCGCTAACGGCTTGCCGCCGACGGGCGCGATTGACAGCGAGACGAGCGGACTCCTCGGCAGTTCGAACGTTCCGATCCCCTGTGATTTCAATCTCGGCAGCGCTACAGCACCGTACACCGCGACCGACGTGGCCAGTAACTTCCCAGCCGCAACGTCATCAGCATCCGTCAACCCACCGCAAACTGGTACTGGCTGCTGTGTCGTGAATTCTGGTGAGAACCCGCTTTACTGTCTCGACCAACAACCCGCTTCGGTCTGCTATGCGCTCGGGAGCGACGTTAGTTTCTACTCGGGAGTATACTGCGCGGGAACACCGCTCAGTCCGCAACTCTGTGGACACTGCACAGTCACGCCGGACGATACGTGTGACCAAAACCACCAGTGCTTCCAGCAGGTCAGCAAGTACTGGTGCGAGAATATCGCCTACGAGGAAACACCGACTGGTACCATCGGGTTATCTTTCCAGACTGGCCGGTGCAGCGGCAACGCCTGCACCAACACACCGCGGCTGCAACCGCCGCAGTAATTCTGTCTTTCCAGTTTTCGCCACTCACGGTATAGTACTCTCATGAAACGCCTCCTTCCCCTCCTGATCGTCTTCGGCTTGCTGATGGTTATTGTCCCAGCCGTCGCCGCTGATCCAGCCACGAGCGATACCGTCACCTTGCCTAACCCGATTTACTGTAACTCGGCGACCTGTTTGATTAGCCAAATTGTCCGTTACGTTCTCGGTACTATCGCCATCATTGCTACGCTGATGTTCGTCTGGGGTGGGTACATGATGCTCACTTCTGGCGGGAACGCTGACCAGGTTAAAAAAGCCAAAGAAACCCTGGCTTGGGCATCCATCGGGATTATCGTTATTCTCTTGAGTTGGACCATTATCCGGTTCGTTTTGGCTGGAATTGCTGGTACCGGGCAGTAAATGTAGAACAACATGAGGATAACTCTGTTGACAAACAACGGTTTTTTAGTATAATCAGATTGCTGGCGGTTTGGCATGGTTCGAGGCTGAACCGATCACATCCAGCTTTATTACGTAACTCATACGTCTATGCGCTTGCAAAAGTTTGCAAAGGTCGCGCTGGTCGTCGGTTCGCTCGCGGCAGTTGCTATGCCGTTGGCCACCCACGCCGGTACAGTGACCACCTTTAGTATTGAGTCAGTGGGCAGCCAGCTTGGTCTCGGTAACGCCGACCTCAAGCAGACTGTCTTGAACATCATCCGGCTCCTGCTCGGTTTGATGACCCTGATTGCGGTCGCCCTGATCATCTACGGCGGCTTCGTCTGGCTGACAGCGGCGGGTAACGAAGAGAACGTCGAGAAAGCCAAGCGGATTATCTCCGCTGCGGTCATCGGCTTGATCGTCATTCTGCTTGCCTGGGCCATCGTCATCTTCGTGGCCAACACCACGGCGAACGTCACGGCCAACACGTAATCTCGCTCGCTTACACCTCTCCTTGAAAGGGGGTGAATACACATGAAATTCACCAAACTCGCGAAAGTTGCTTTGATTGCCGGTTCGTTGGGCGCTATGGTTATGCCATTGGCCACCCACGCCAGCACATTCAGCGTCGAATCCGTCGGGAGCCAAATCGGCCTCGGCAACGCTGACCTCAAACAAACGGTTATCAATATTCTGAACTTGGCACTCGGTCTGTTGGCCCTCGTCGCAGTCGTCATGATCATCATCGGCGGCTTCACCTGGCTCACAGCTGGTGGCAATGAAGAAAAGGTTGACAAGGCTAAGAAGATCATTTCCGCTGCTGTCATTGGTTTGATCATCGTCTTGCTCGCCTGGGCCGTCGTCATCTTCGTGGCTCGAACCACGTCGAACGTGACCGCCAACGCGTAACATTCCCTAGAGATTATCTCCAACGCAGCCCCCGTCTGGGGGCTGTTTGGTTTTGCGGGCCCGGTCAGAGATGGTAGACTGCCCTCGTATGAAACGGCGGACTTGGATTATCATCGGCCTCCTGACCACGGCCTGGGTACTGATCATCGGGACACTGCAGTGGCTGAAGTGGGATCACTTCGGGTACAACGGGCTCGACTTAGCGATCTATACGAATACCACCTGGTCGCTGAGCCACGGCCACGGTTTTGCTTCGTCGATTCACGACCCTTCCTATCTTGGTGACCACCTCGAGGCGTGGCTCTATCCAGTCAGCTGGATCTTCCGGCTTTGGCCGAGTGCGGTGACGCTCTTGTTCGTGCAGACGCTCGTCCTCGCATCGGCGGTTATCCCGTTGGCGAAATTAGCGAACCAGTACTTCCGTGAGCGTGGGGCCCTCATCGCTGCCGCTGTATTTCTCGTTCACCCGCTCGTCATCAACTCGGCCTTGTATGAGTTTCATGGTCTCGTGTTCGTCCTACCGATCCTCCTGTGGAGCATTCTCTGGTATCGCCAACAGCGTTGGGGTTGGTGGCTCGTCAGCCTCGCCGCGCTCGTCATCGTCCGGGAAGATATGCCCCTCGTTGCCCTCGGTTGGGCTATCTTGGCACTGATTGATCGTCGCTCCTGGCGTTGGTGGGCGGCCCCACTTCTCGTTGGTCTGGGTTGGTACTTGGTGGCCCAGCAGATCATCATTGCGCATGCGTATTCGGGGACGTATAAGTACCTCGCCTTCTACCGCTGGCTCGGGCAAACCCCGGGCGAGATGGCTCGCTACCCTTTCCAACACCCCCTTCTCTTCCTGCGCCACATTGCTAACCTCAACAACTGGCAGACGATAGGTGGACTACTGGTTGGGTTCGGATTCTGGCCCCTGCTCGGTTGGCGGAAACTCTGGCCCCTGCTTCTCGTCATCGGTCAGATGCTCCTCCTCCAGGCGGAACCGATATCTTTCCTGCGCCTGCATTACGTCCTCCCCTATCTGCCGTTCCTGGCCTGGGGCGCGCTGTCTGGCGCGCAGCGTTTTCTACGCGGTAACGTTTTTCCTCGACTTGACCCGCTCATCCGACAGGCAGTCATCACCGTCTTGCTCATCGTCGCGGTGGTGTTTAGCCACCTCGTGTTTGGACCGTGGCGCTGGCCGTGGGCACACACGCCCCCGGCTGTGTCTGAACCGGCAACACTCGCCCGGGCAATAACGTACGTGCAGCCGACTGATCGAGTCCTAACCACATTCAATCTCCTGCCCTCCCTCGCGAATCGACAGACCGTCTACTCGATGAACTACGTTTTCCTCGGACGTCGGCAGTACTCCGAGCTTCCGTATGCGCTCCCGTCAGACATAGATGTTGCCGTCATTGATTGGCAGCAACTCTATGAGTATCAGTTCTTCTACCGCACCACGGTATTCAACGGACAATCAGGAACCGAGCGATTGCTGCAGCTCATCCAAGAGCAGCGACACTACCCGGTCTTCTTCCACGGGAGTGTCGTCGTCTACCGTCGCGATGGATCCCTCCCTCAAGGGTTATATAGTCAACAGCAAAACCTACCAGCGGCGAC
>JACRFO010000118.1 GCA_016217865.1 Candidatus Kerfeldbacteria bacterium
CTCTTCCTGCAAGAGGCTGATAATCTCATGGTTGAGGCGGTCAGTGCTCTCAATGAGGCTGATCACCAGCAGTTTACCTAAAGCCTGCTCCTCGTTTGGGAGGGGGTGCGCAATCCACACATTCGCCGTGCTGGGCGAGCGGTGGGGGTCATATAGGAGGAGTGAATCGAGGTGCGCGCGGAGGCTCATACACGAGACAAAATTCCGCGTATAGTATACAATAGATAGGCAAACTATGCGATCCCTCATCGACCACCTGCTCGGATCTCGGACCAGGGCGAAGGTGCTTCGTCTCCTCCTGACGAATCCAGAAAAATCATACTTCGTCCGAGAGATCAGCCGTAAGATTCATGAGCACATGAACTCCGTTCGTCGTGAACTGCAATTCCTGGCTTCGGTTGAGCTCATCCAATCGAACGGCGACGGGCAAAAGCGTTTCTACCGGGCGAATATCGAGAGTCCAATCTTTCCCGAGTTGAAGGCGCTCATCTTCAAAGCCCAGGTTATGGAAGAGCAGGCCCTCCTCTCGGCGATTCAAGGCAGCGGCCGGATTCACCTCTTGGTCTTAACCGGCTTCTTCATCGGCCAAGAAAATGCCCAAACCGATATCCTCATTGTTGGTTCAGTCAACCGGAAACGCCTTGAACGAATGATGAAGTCATTCCAGGAACACTTTGACCGAGAGATCCACTACACGGTCATGACGCGCGAAGAGTTCGAATACCGTCACGCCCTAACGGATCGATTCCTCTACGGGATTCTGTCCGGCCCGATCATCACGGTTATCGACAAACGGAAGTAGTATGACGTTGGTCATTCAGACCAACACCCAGGGGCGTTTACACGTCTGGATTTGTGATGACCACGGCCACATACTTGGTCATCGTCAACGCGTTGTGCAGTGGCACGGCGCGGAGTTCGCGCTCGGCCTCGTTGATCGACTCCTGATAGCTTGCTCACTCAAGCCGCGCCAAGTCCGCCGGGTACTCGTCGTGCGCGGCCCGGGAGCCTTTAGTGCAGTTCGGATCGGACTGGTCCTGGCGAACACCTTTGGCTACGTGCTCAATATTCCGGTCCGTGGCGTGACCACGGAGAAAAAGTTATCAGACAAGGTGATTGAGCGCTTAGCGAGTCAGCACGCGAAATTCCAAAAACGTTCCGTCCGCCCGTGGTATGGTAAAGAACCGAATATCAGCCAGCCGAAACGCCGTTACGCGAAAGCGCGTTGACGGGATGGCTCAACGACCCGTGGGTCGATACCAAAGGCGAACTGTTGCAAAATGATTCCAGACACGCCGAACCAGTCTTTGAGCGTCTGGTAGGACAAACCGCGAAACTCAGAAAACGTGTTAATCCCATGACGGGCTAGGTATTTTGTCGTCCGCTGGCCGAGGCCGGGTAGAAGGCGGATAGGGAGTTCGGCGAGGAACTGCTCGCTGACTTCAGGAGTGATAATGGTACAGTGAGGCACGGCCCGATACAGTGCGGCGGCTCGGGCGGTAGTCTTCTGTTCAGCTGCGCCGAAACGAATGTGCGGGCCAAAGGTGAGGTGAAGCGCGTGATAGAGTTCACGAACACGTTCTTTCGTCATCCAACGATCGAGCAAGAAGTAGGCGCTGCGTGACGAATCAACTTCCCAGCTCGTGATGCCACGCAACTGTTCGAAGGTGTCAGCCTTGTCGATCAGCATCGCTTGGAGGGGGAGTTGGAGGTAGGCGATCATAGGACCGAAGAAATACCGAAGTGAGAAAATGTGCGAACAGCCATGACAGAAGTCATGGTCTTAGTACTGACGAATAACGCCGAGGACTTTCCCTTGAATGACGACACTCTTCACGTCGATCGGGGAGTATGTCCGGTTTGCCGGCTGAAGACGGATGAAGTTGCGCTTCTTGAAAAACTTCTTGAGGGTGGCGTTGCCGTCATCGAGCAGGGCCACGACCGTATCACCGTCTTTAGCGAAGTCAGTCTTCTCGATCACCACGTAATCGCCATCGGCAATGAAGCTTTCAATCATCGAGTCACCGCGGACCTTAAGGACATACGCGTTCTTTCCACGAACGATCTCTTCAGGTACGGCGAGGCTAACATCACGTTGTTCAATGGCTTCAATTGGGCTACCGGCGGCAATGACGCCGACGACCGGCAGCGAAATACTCCGGGCGACCGTCGCGGCGAAGGTACGGACGCGCTCACTCAACGAGATACCACGTTCTTCACCTTCAAGGCGGTCGATGAAACCGCGTTCTTGGAGGAACTGTAGGTGTTCGTGAACCGTTGAAAGCGCCGAAACGTCGAGATGCTTAGCAATCTCGGTCAGCGTTGGCGCGTACCCATGCTCGGCGATGTAGTCCTTCAAGAATTGGAGGACTTTCTGCTTGGTCTTAGGGAGTATGTGCGCCATAGGTTGTGGTAATTATGACGGAGGGGGAGGGTAGATCGGGGGGTTGCCCCTTCCCGTCGGTCCCTCGCCGCCGTCAGCGTATGTTGAGCGATCTGTTCAGATCTTGCTACGAGGTCATCATATGCCGAAGAAAAACCGAAGTCAAGATGGGGCCTGTGGATAACTTCGGGTTTTGTTCGGTAGAGAAAGCGTCGCTAGACATGTATACTATGTATCCACTATGGCCGAACTCCGCGTCACTGAAACAAAGCTGAAGGGGCTGTTCATGATCGACCTCGTCGTTAACGCCGATAGCCGCGGTTCGTTCCGCGAGGCGTTTCAGGCGGAGAAGCTCGAAGCCTTGGGGTTGCCGCATCTCGGACCGGTCCAGTGGAACATTTCTGCCAACACGCGTCGGGGGATCCTGCGCGGCATTCACGCCGAACCGTGGGATAAGTATATCCACATCATCCACGGCCGCGCCTTCGTGGCTTTCGTTGACCTGCGCGTTGACTCCGCGACCTACGGACAGCATGTCACAGCCGAACTCGATCCGACCAGGGCGATGTTCGTCAGTCGCGGCTTCGGCAATTCCTACCAAGCGCTTGAGGACAACACGATCTACGGCTACCTCGTCAACGCCCACTGGAAACCAGGACTGACGTATCCGGCTGTCCACTACGCTGACCCGGACGCGGCAATACAGTGGCCGTTACCGGTTGGTCCTGATGATGTGTCGGAGAAGGACCAGAAGAACCCGACGATGCGGGCTGCTTTTCCGGAACAGTTCATGGCGTAGTTTCGAAACTTTACGAACTCTGATAGACTCTGGCCATGGCCACGAAGTGCGTTTTGCAGTCGGCGGTTGACCCGGCATCATTCAAGGTCGACTACGCGAAGGAGTTGAACCACGAACAGCTCGATGTGGTGCTCCACGGCGACGGGCCATGTTTAGTTTTGGCTGGCGCCGGTTCGGGCAAGACGCGAACCATCGTTTACCGGGTGGCGTACTTGGTCGAGAAGGGCGTGCCGGCAAACAATATCCTCCTCGTCACGTTTACAAACAAAGCAGCCAAGGAAATGCTCTTCCGGGTCGAAGAGTTGCTTGGCTCGTTCCCGAAGAACCTCTGGGGCGGAACGTTCCACCACATCGCTAACGTCCTGCTGCGCCGCTTTGCAAAAGTCATCGGCTACAACAACAACTTCACGATTCTTGATGAGGAAGACAGTCGGGACCTGATTAACTTATGCGTCAAGTCGCTCCGGATTGATCCGAAGAAGATGCGGTTTCCGTCGGCCGGCGTGATCAATGGGCTGCTATCACTATCGAAGAACACGAACGTCGCGCTCGATGAACTGATTGCTGAATACAAACCGGAGTTCATGAAGGTGACGACCGAACTCGTCGAGGTCCAACGTGCCTACGAAGAACGGAAGAAGCGGAATAACCTGATGGATTTCGATGACCTGCTCTTCAACCTTCTGAAACTGTTACGCGAACACGAGCATGTGCGACGGACGCTCGGCCAACAGTTCCGCTACATCCTCGTCGACGAGTACCAGGACACGAACCACCTCCAGGCCCAGATCGTCAAACTCTTGAGCGAGGTTCATCACAATCTCCTGGTCGTCGGTGATGACGCCCAATCGATTTATTCGTTCCGCGGTGCTGACATCAGCAACATTCTCGATTTTCCGAAGCACCTGACTGGCTGCCGGACTTTCAAATTGGAGACGAACTACCGCTCGACGCAGCCGGTTCTCGACGTCGCGAACGAAGTCATTCAGCACAATCGGGAACAGTTCCCAAAGAAGTTGCGTCACGTCCGCACCGGCAGCGTCCGACCTGTCATCGTTCCCGCTGTGTCCGACGAGCAGGAGGCGGAGTTCATCGCCCAGAAAATTCTTGAGCTGCGCGATGAGGGCGTACCACTGCGGGAAATGGCGGTGCTCTTTCGTGCGGCATACCATTCACAGGCCCTGGAATTCGAATTGACCCGGCGCGATATTCCCTACGACTACCGCGGCGGGTTGCGCTTCTTCGACCGAGCGCACATCAAAGATACGTTGGCGTTCCTCAAAGTAGTCGACAATCCGAAGGATGAAGTGGCCTTGAGTCGAGTATTACGACTCCAAGTGGGGATTGGTGAACAGACTGCCGCGCAACTCTTTGACCAGATCCAAGACCAGCTTGGGCCGCCGGACGAAGAATTCCATCCACTCACGCCGGTCTTCGAACAGCTCGTCCCGCCGAGCCGTGGTGAGAGCGGCTGGAAGAATTTCCGCGGTATCATCGAGTCGCTCGTGGATGAACGGGCGAATGGGCCGGAGACGCTCGTGCGGCTGGTGATGGATGGCGACTATCGCGACTATTTGAAAAACCAGTATCCCGACGCGGACGATCGGCTGCAGGACCTTGAGCAGCTGGCGCTCTTCGCTGGCAAGTACGACGGGTTGTCGAAATTCCTGTCCGAAGTTTCCCTCCAGGAGAGTTTTGGGGTCGTTGGCGGCCAGCCCGAGGAGGGGAGTCAGGAACGGATTATTCTCTCGACGATCCACCAAGCGAAGGGTCTGGAGTGGCAAGCCGTCTTCATCCTCCATCTCTCCGACGCGTACTTCCCGAACCCGCGAGCGTTGGCCGAAGATGGTGGACTCGAAGAAGAGCGCCGACTCTTTTACGTCGCGGTCACCCGGGCAAAAGAGTACTTGTTCCTCACCTACAGCCTGGCCGCTGGCTACCGGACGATGTCGATGCAGCTCCAGGCACCTTCGCCATTTCTCAAGGAAATACCTGATCGTCTCCTCGAAGCCTATCAGCTCGAGGAATCGCAGTCAGTCCTCGAAGACAGCCTGGTCGATCCGGATGCTGTGATTGACCTCGACGACGATCAACAACCGCGCGGTCTCCTCGATCGGGTCTTACGTTCGAATCAGCAAAAACGGCAACGCCGCCAACCCCGTCAGTAGTTCTGGCCGCGTTCGTCAACTTGAAGACGACTCCAGCCCTGCTCGGGGCGGTTTTCGTCATCTTGACAATTCGCTGGTGATGATGTATTCTGCGTTGTCTGCTCGTGTTGTACGACCCCTGCCCAATAGCCCACGGAGGAGCCGTTGAAAACGTATTACAGCCTCGTCATCGCTGCGTCGCTGATCTGCTGGATCCTCGAAGGATGCACCAACTGGGCTTGGCCCATCGGTGCGACCGGCACGGGAATCGCCGCCATCGGTCTCGGCAGTGGCGCGTTCATGTGGTGGATCAAGCACCAGGCCACGCTGACGCAGGAGGAGTACAACCGTCGGTATCTCGATCGGAAGGTCGAGCAGCACCAGGACGGCAACATCATCGGGTAGATCCGCACCTTCAACGAAAGGGAGCCAATGCGTAAGCTCTGGCGACACCGATACACCTGCCTGTGCGTCGGTCTGGGCGTGATCTGGGCGATCACCGATACGACCATGACCGTCCGCCACACGCTACCCGACAACTACTGGCCGTTCTTCATGCCGCCGGTCATCGGCCTCTTCGGAGCCGCGACGCTGTGGATCGAGAACCGCTCATAATCACGGCCGAACCGTTCGGCCCCCTACGAGACCAGGGTATGGTTTCCGAGACCCCCATCGAAGCTGATGCGTTATGGGGTCGTTGTATTTCTTGAACCGATAGATACTTATTGCGACGGTAGCCAGTGATGACCGTCTTGCGGTATACTTAATACACGCATGTCGACACCACAACTCTCGATCATCATCGTCAACTACCGCTCGAGTGATGCCCTGGAGCATTGTTTGCGTTCGCTCCACGTCGCGACGAAAGCATCAGTTGAGGTCATCGTGGTTGATAATTCTCCGGAAGAACCGACGCGTGACATTCTGCATCAAAGCGGTTGGCATGGCCACTACTTCTCGCAAGAACGAAACGTCGGCTATACCTTGGCGGCGAACTTCGGAGCCCAGCACGCGGCCGGGGAGTACATCTGCTTCCTCAATCCAGATACCGTTCTCGAAGCACATTGTCTCGATCGCTTGATGGTGTGGATTGAACAACATCCGCGCAGCGTTGCCGGACCGCGTGAACGAGATGCTGATGGACACATCGTCACTACCGCCTTTCCACCCGTGTCACGCCGAGCCATCTGGGGAGCGAACCTGCTCTACAAATTGCCGTGGCCGCGGTCATGGCATCCGGCGTTGCCGTGGTTGATTCCGTCGTACCAGTACGCCGATTTGTGCCGGACTGCCGACGAAGCTGCGGCTGTGCCAGTCTTGAGCGGGAGTTGTCTAGTAATGGCGGCTGCGACGTGGCGCGAGGTTGGGGAGTGGAACGACGAACTGACATACTTCGGTTTAGAATCGGAATGGTTTGCCCGCGCTCTCGATCACGGCGTCCGGGCCTGGTACATTCCCGAGGCTGTCATGTTCCACGAACATGCGACGAGCATCAAACGCGCCTTGCCGTCACGGGTACGCGACGAAGCCGACCACAACCGTCGTTGGCACGCCAAGCGGTTTGGGTGGGTGACGTTGCTGATTCTAGCGGGTATCCTCTGGCTCGAACACACGCTGCGTCCCGCTTCACAGTCGAAGGAGTAGCCTAGTCCGGTCCGTTTCCTCCGGCCCTCCCGGGAGGTTTTTTGCTTTACAGACGGGGCCAATTCTGGGCTAATTATCCCCAATGTTCCGCGGGGAACACTGTGTTGACGGTTCCCATATTGTGGTGTAAAATGGTGTAGAAGGGTGAAAAGTGGATAAAAGTGGGGATAACCCCGATGACGGGGGATAAGCCCACACCGCCCACCCTGACTAACACCACCACATGTTCATCGGCGAATACCATCACGCGCTTGACGACAAGGGCCGGGTCCAAATCCCGGTGAAGTTTCGGCTTGATCTCCAGAAAGGCGCAGTCATGACGCGCGGCCTTGATCGCTGTCTGTTTGTCTACACGAAAAAAGAGTGGCAGGTGATGGCTGAAAAACTTGCAAAGTTGCCGATCGCGAAAGCAAACTCGCGGGCCTTCGCCCGGCTGATGCTCGCAGGGGCCATGGAACTCGAAATGGATAAGCAGGGCCGGGCAGTCTTGCCGGAGTACCTGCGCCAATACGCTGGCTTGAAGAAAATGGTGGTGGTCGCCGGGTTGTACAACCGTTTGGAACTCTGGGATCGCGACGCTTGGGAGAGGTATCGGAGCGGGACGGAAAAGCAAAGCGGGGATATCGCTGAAGCTCTAAGTGAGCTCGGCGTCTAAATGCCCTGGCAATGCCAGGTCACGTTCCGGTCCTTCTCCCAGACGTCCTAGCAGGACTGCACCTTCAATCAGAGAATAACGTCATTGATGCGACGCTCGGGGGCGGTGGTCATGCCGAGGCATTACTCGAAACGATCAGCCCGGATGGACGGCTGCTCGGTATCGAAACTGACCAACGGACGCTCAACGTCACTCGGCACCGACTGGAACGGTATGGATCGCGGTTCAACGCAGCTCACGGTAACTTCCGTGACCTGCGCGGGATCGCGACGGCTCATGGGTTTCCGGCCGTCGATGCCATCCTCTTCGATCTCGGCGTGTCGTCGATGACACTCGACGAAGGCGACCGTGGATTCTCTTTCCAACATGACGGACCGCTCGATATGCGGTTCGACCCGACAACGCAAACGCTGACCGCGGCGGACATCATCAACACCTGGTCAGCCGCCGAGTTGGTTCGTTGCTTCCGCGAGCTTGGTGAGGAGCGGATGGCGAATCGATTGGCTGACATCATCGTCATGTCGCGCCGGACGCAACCGTTTACCTCAACAGTTCAGCTCGCGACTGATATCGCTGCGGTCAAACACCAACGCGGCCGCATCCACCCCGCGACGCAAGTGTTCCAAGCGCTGCGGATGGCGGTCAACGACGAGCTCGGCGCGATCAGCGCAGCCCTGCCGCAAGCAGTGGACCTCCTCCGGCCAAACGGCCGACTAGCGGTCATCACCTTTCACTCGATCGAGGATCGCCTGGTCAAGCAGTGGTCGCGACAAGCCGCCAAGGCTGGGCAGGTCAGCCTCGTCAACAAGCACGTCATCGTTCCCTCGCGCCAGGAACAAGTCGCCAACCCAAAATCGCGCAGCGCTAAACTCCGTCTCATCGAAAAAATAAACTCAACAGCCTAGACACAAACGTATGATTCGCTCAACCCGTTCGGCCGACCTGCTCCAACCACAGACGCACTGGTGGCATCGCCTGAAAGTATCAACTCAAAAGTTCGCTGTTGCCTTATCTGTCGCGGCCGTAGCTTCGGGGTTCGGTTATGTCTTCTTGACGAATCACACCGCCGCGGAAGGTTTTGCGATTAAGAGCCTGGAACGGGAAATCGCCCAAATCCAAAAAGACAATCAGAAGCTTGAGCTGCAAGCGGCTGACTTGCGGTCGCTGTCGGCGGTCGACCAAACGAGCGTCGCTCTGGGTCTCGTGCCGACCGATTCATTCGATTACGTCGCCCCCACCTCCGGAGCGGTGGCGGTCAGATAGGCTGATTGACCAGCCACCATGGCACTCCGTCAGCGGGGCTGGAAGATTGACCGGGTCACGGGCATCGTGGCCTTTTTCGGCATCTTTGCTGCGCTCCTTGGACTCCGACTCCTGACGCTCCAAGTCCTCCAGCACGGGTTCTACACCGCTCTCGCCTCGGACCAACACCAGCTGTTCGAACAGCTCCTTCCAACGCGGGGGCAAATCCTCGTCAAAGATGCCCAGTCGAGCACTGGCTACTATCCGCTGGCCACAAACCAGACGCTCCACTTGCTGTATGCGATTCCGAAGCGCATCAAGGATCCAGTGGCAACAGCCACCGCTTTGGAGCATCTGGTCACCTTGCCGAAGGAAGACCTGTTGAAGCGACTGAACAAGTCGAATGATCTGTATGAACCGATTCAGCATAACCTGACGGATGAGCAACAGACGGCCATTGCCGATTTGAAGATCGAAGGCTTGTACTTCGTCGATGAACCAACCCGCTACTATCCTGAACGCCAATACGGCGGCCAACTCCTTGGTTTTGTTGGGTACGCCGGTGACGAGAAGGCAGGGCGGTACGGGCTGGAGCAGTACTACAATAAGGAGCTGGCTGGTGCTCAAGGGTTCATCAAGGCCCAGAAGGACGCTTCGGGACAACTCATCGCGACGGCCGCGCAAGCTTGGCAACCAGCTGTCGACGGGTCGGACCTCCTCCTCACGATTGATCGAACGATACAGTACGAAGCATGTCGGCAACTCGACGAGGCAGTCCAGAAACACGGTGCCGATAGCGGCAGCGTCGTCATCGTGCAACCGAAGACCGGCGCTGTGCTGGCCATGTGTGGCGCACCGGATTTTAATCCTAATGCCTACAACGAAGTTGCTGACGCGAAAACGTTCCTCAATCCGTCGACACAGATTCCCTATGAGCCGGGCTCGGTCTTCAAGGCTCTGACGATGGCGGCCGCGCTCAACGAAGGCAAGGTGACACCGGAAACAACCTACACCGATACAGGCGAAGTGAAAATTGGGAGCTTTACTATCAAGAACTCCGACAGCAAAGCACATGGTGTCCAGACGATGACCCAGGTACTCGAAGAGTCGCTCAATACCGGGGCAATCTACGCCATGAATCAGATCGGCGCGAAGACGTTCGCGCAGTACGTGAAGGCTTTCGGTTTTGGACAAGCCACGAATGTCGATGTCGCGGAATCGGAAGGAAACATTGCCGGACCACTAACACACAAAGACATCTACGCGACGACCGGGTCATTCGGCCAAGGGTTGACCGTCACGCCGCTGCAGTTGGCGATGGCCTACGCCAGCTTGAGTAATGGCGGCCACTTGATGCAACCGTACATCGTTGAACAGGTGCGCCGACCGGATGGAACGACGATCAAGACCGAGCCGCATGAAATTCGCCAGGTCATCTCCGCCCAGACATCGGCAACGATCAGCGCGATGCTCGTCAACGTCGTGGAAAACGGCCACGGAAAACGCGCGGGCGTACCTGGCTACTATGTTGCCGGGAAGACAGGCACGGCGCAAATCCCTGATCCGAAGACCGGGAAGTATCTTCCCGAGCTGACCATCGGGACGTTCGCCGGGTACGCTCCGGTCGAAGATCCTGCCTTCGTCATGGCTGTCCAGTTAGTCAAACCGCGCGATGTCCAGTTTGCTGAATCGAGCGCGGCGCCGTTGTTCGGTTCACTCGCTAAGTTCTTGATGCTCTACTTCCACCTCCCACCAACTCGGGCGACGACACTGTGAAATACCTCGTCCGAGTACTCTTTCAAGCACTGGCAAAGCTGGCCCTGCGGCGGTATCAGCCATTCGTCGTTGGTATCGCCGGCTCGGTCGGAAAAACGGCGACAAAAGAAGCGATCACGGCCGGACTCCGGGCGGCACATCGGACGGTTCGGCAAACCACCGGAAATTTTAACGCCGAAGTGGGCGTGCCGGTAACCATTTTGACTGGTGATGGTCCGCGGACATCATTCATTGATTGGCTGGGGACGCTGTGGCGGTCCCTCCGGATCGTCCTCTTCGGCGGGTCATTCCCCCAGACGATTGTCTTAGAGATGGGGGCTGATCACCCTGGCGATTTAGATCGTCTCCTGCGGATCGTCCAGCCGCAGATCGGCGTCCTGACATCGGCCGCACCAGAACACCTTGAATTCTTTGGTGACGAGCAAGCAGTCATCGAGGAGGAAACTTTGATTGTCCGTCGTCTGGCCCCGGGCGGGACAGCGATCGTCAACCGCGATGATGAGCGAATCGCAACCTTACTCGAGTCGATGACCGGCCGCATCGTGACGTATGGTTGGCATGCAGCTGCCGATGTGCGGGCTGAGAGTTACTCTATTACCCGGAATACGAATGGATTACCGGTCGGCATGATTGTGAAGATTTCGATTGCGGGCAGCAGCATTCCCGTGGCGCTCCCGGGTGTGCTCGGTCGGCACCAAGTCTACCCACTCTTAGCGGCTGTGGCGGTCGGGCAGGTGGTGGGGGATGAAACCATGGCGGTGATTCAACGGTTGCAGGCGTACCAACCGCCACCTGGCCGGATGCGGTTGCTGGCCGGACTCGAGGGTTCAATGATCCTTGATGACAGTTACAACGCCTCGCCGGAAGCTGTCCAGGCCGCGCTGGAAACTCTACGTGATACCGAGATACCGGGACGCCGCATTGCGATCCTTGGCCAAATGTCGGAACTGGGTTCGGCCACAACTACTTGGCACGAACGAATCGGGCAGGCGGCAGCGGGAATGTCCCTAGCGAAACTTGTAACCGTTGGACCACTCGCGCAGCGGATCGGCCAAGCTGCGGCCGCTGCAGGGATGCCAGCGGAATTGATTCAGAACGTCGCGACTGCCCAAGCGGCAGCGACGGCCGTCATGGCCGATTTGGGTCCGGGCGATATGGTGCTCTGTAAAGGTTCACGCTACGCCTCGCGGCTCGAGCGGACGGTGCGCATGCTCTTGGTTGACCCCGATCGGGACAGCCAGCAGCTTGTGCACAGTGACGAGTAGTGCCCACGAGCGTATCCTGACAGGGGAGTAACGACAGGAGGTGGTCATGGACGCGACGCTACAGACGGAGACGTACGACGGATACACGTCGTCGGTCTACTACGAGGATCACCAGTTCGCTGAACCGGTGACACTCACCTACGGGTATCGCTACGACTCCGACGGTTCTGTCCGCAGTTACCTGCTTCCGTGGCACGGATCAGTCAGCATCATCGGGTTGATCCGGGCGGAAGCGTTTCTCGCAAAATATCGGACGCCGGTACCTGCCGACGTCCGTCTTTCGTTTTGACCAGACGCTTATTTTCTGGCACACTACCTACGCATGCGCCAATCCCACCTCTTCACGAAAACCCGGAAAGAAGCCCCGGCTGACGAAACCTCGATCAGCGCCAAGTTGTTGATTCGCGCTGGCTTCGTCTTCAAGGAGCAAGCTGGTGTCTACTCGATGCTCCCGCTTGGGGTGCTCGTCCAGAACAAGATCGTCGCGATTGTCCGCCAAGCGATGAATGCCATCGGGGGGCAGGAAGTGGCAATGACATCATTGCAAGACCCAGAGCTCTGGAAAACGACTGATCGGTGGGATGATGCAAAAGTTGATAATTGGTTTAAGACGAAACTGAAGAACGATACCGAGATCGGTCTGGCGTTCACCCACGAGGAGGCGCTGACGAGAATCATGAGGAACTACGTTGGGTCCTACCGGGATCTCCCGAAGTTCGTCTACCAGTTTCAGACGAAATTTAGGAATGAGTTACGTGCCAAGTCGGGACTGCTCCGCGGCCGCGAATTCCTGATGAAAGATTTATACTCGTTCACGAAGGACACGGCTGACCTCGAAGCCTTTTACGAGCGAGCGGCCGCCGCTTACACGCAGATCTACGCTACGGTTGGGCTAGGGGAAGTCACGCATCGCACATTCGCTAGCGGTGGAGTCTTCAGTAAGTTCTCTGATGAGTTCCAAGTGGTCTGTGACAGCGGGGAAGATACGATCTACCTTTCGTCCAAAGGGGGGATGGCCGTCAACAAGGAAGTGTACACGGATGATATCCTCGCCGAACTCGGGTTGCAAAAAAGCGACATGCGCGAAGTACGCGCGATTGAAGTTGGGAACATTTTCAAATTGGGTACGAAGTATTCAGCCCCACTGGGATTAACCTACACAGACGAGCACGGGACGGCCAAGCCGGTCGTGATGGGATCGTACGGTATCGGTGTCGGTCGCCTCTTAGCTACCATCATTGAAGTCCATGCTGATGATCATGGTATGATCTGGCCGGCGGCGGTAGCGCCCTTTCCGGTCCACCTGGTTCGTCTCGGTGATGATCCAAAAGTTTCGGCTGCCGCTGACAACTTGGTAGCCGCGCTGGCCAAACGCGGAATCGAGGTTCTCGATGATGACCGCGAGATGAGCCCGGGCCAGAAGTTTACTGATAGCGACCTGATTGGTATTCCCACGCGCGTTGTCGTCAGCGCGAAAACACTCGCGGCCAAAAAACTCGAGGTGAAAGACCGGGCGACTGGGGCGGTCGAGATGATGACGACCCCACAGCTCCTCAAGCGTCTGAAGGCCTGAACGAGCAGAGGTAAATGATCCCCCACGGTGTCGCAGGGGATAGGTCTTAGAGCTGATCGAGTCCGCGGATGTCGTGCGGGTCGAGGCCGACTCGCTTCGCCTCGACGGTCAGCTGCTTGCGCAGCTTTCCGGAGTCCTTCTTGCCGTTGGGGGTCTCGATCGAGGTCACACATACCGCGTCGGCCGGTACGGCTTCATCCGGCCCGTAGCTGTAGGCGGCATAGCGTGCGCCTTCGCGTAGCACGACCGCTGTGAACATCGACATACTCCTCGTCCCTCCCTTGTTCCCGGTCAACGGAAGCGGCATTGGGGCACCACGGGTGTATCATGTGCGCGCTGCGGCGTCAAGACACCGTGTCTTGACAGGACGCCGATTTTGCGCTACGCTGGGCGTTGCTTCATTCGTCCACGGTTTCTTGACGTAGGCCTCTGACACGGAGTGTTCATGGCCAGGGTCGTCATCACCGAGTCCGAGAAGGAAGCTCTTCGCACCATCATCACCACGCCGAACCTGACGAGCAAGCAGCATCGCGAGCTGACCGAGCCGCTGCGGCACGACGCCCGCGCGGTGGCCCGCTGCCTGACCGGGAACCAGTTCCCGAACGGCTGCGTCCACCCCCAGGCGCGCCACCGGCGGTACGCCACCGATCTCCGCCGGGAGGTCACGGACACGCCCGCGGTCACTCCGACCGCGCCCGAGCCCGAGTTCCAGACCGTCTAACCCCGTAGCCACCTGGCCGCGGGGATATTTTGTTTTTGGTGTATACTGCTGGTATGCATCCGAGAATACACCGTTGGATCATCGCGGTCGGGGTGAGTACAGCATTCGCCTTCGGCTGGTCTAGTCCGGCCATGGCGCGTCAATCAGTCGTCGTTCAGACGACCCCGGTGATTGTTCAGGAACCGGAATTGTCGCGAGCGTACTACGCTCACCTGCGTGGCCAGCCAGCAGTGTACGAAGTGACCGTGAACGAGGACCTAACGTTCTACGCGAGCCTCCTGGTTCCGGCCACGACGCCGCCCCCAAACGATCTTCAGGTTGAAGTGTTACGTACCAATGAACTTGGTGCGGAGATTCTCATAGCAGTCATTCAGCCGACGGCAACTGATTGGCAGCCGTTCCGTGAACGGTTGAGCGGCGACAACTACTGGCAAGGGCCATCCTATCGACAAGACGTTGGGCCGGGAACGTATCGACTAGTCGTCAGTAGTCCGACAAATACAAACACGTACGTACTGGCGATCGGGGAGCAGGAGTCATGGTCAGCGAGTACGTTCTTGGGCAACTTGTCCGTTTTGCCCGTGATTCAGTCGGACATCTTTGGCCGAGCGGGCTGGATGTTCCTGTTCCGTGGGCTAGTTGGGACGGTAGTGTACTACACGATCGGATTCGTCGTGCTGCTCGTGGCGCTCATCGCTTGGCGACGGCACCAAGCCTTGCAGCACATCATCCGCCAGTCGGACATTGTCGTTGAACACCGTGAGCAAACGCCGCGGTGGTGAAACAGGACGGGTCGCAGTCTCGTAGTACTGTTCTACCCATGCCCGAATCCCAGACCACTGATGAGGAACTCGCACGACAGGTGCAAACCGGGCACATGGCGTCGTTTGCCGAACTGGTGCGTCGCTACCAGGATAAACTCCTGCGGTACGGCTCACGATTTTTACGAGGTTCGCCAGACGTCGAAGACATCGTCCAAGAAGTCATGATCAAGGCCTACCGGAACATCAACAGTTACAATACGCAGCAGCGGTTTTCGCCCTGGATCTACCGCATCGCCCACAATGCTTTTGTTGACGTCCTCAAGCGCCGGCACCTTGAAGCGGTTCCATTCTTCAACCCGGATGAGCTTTGGCCGCACCCGCAGGCGACAGACAATCCGGTCCTGGACACTGACCGGACGCTCATCCGCCAACAGCTCGAGAAATGCTTGAATGACTTGGCCGCGAAGTATCGTGAACCACTCGTCCTACGGTACTTTGATGACCTTAGCTACAAGGAAATTTCTAACATCTTACGGATTCCCGTCGGCACCGTCAGTATCCGTCTCAAACGCGGCTTGCAACAACTCCAAACCATCTATCGAGACAACGGTTACCACCTATGACCCCACCCACCCCGGAATCCATTCTCCAAGCGATCAAAGAGAAGCATGTGACGATGACGCCGCGCTGGCACTTCATCGTCCGGGTCAGTCTGGCCGCACTGCTCGGCATTTTCATCGCTTTAACGCTCTTCTTCCTGACGAGTTTGATGGAATTCTTTTGGACTCGGACCCACCTCAATGTTCTCCCAGGGTTTGGTGGCCGGGGGATTGCCCTGCTGGCGCTCCGATTCCCGTGGTGGTACTTCGTAGCACTGGTAATCGGGATGGCATCGTTGATCTGGCTTCTCCGACGATTCTCGCTGGGGTATCGGCTGCCGCTGGTCGTCTTGGCCGGAGGATCGTTGGCAGTCCTCGTCGCCGTGAGTCTCGTTCTCGTCAGAACGGATGTTCATCAACGCTTGGAGAACCGCGCGAGCCGACACCAATTGCCGCTCGTCGGGGGATTGTACCGCGGAATTCCCGGCCGGATTGGTGAAATTCACCTCGGCACGATTTCTAACCTAACCAAGAAAGGTTTTACGATGATTGTCGTAGACGACCGCCAAGACGTGTCGATTACCGTTACTGAAGAAACCGAGGTTCCGCCAGGCTGGGTACCGACGGTTGGCGAACGCGTCGCGGTGTTGAGCGCCCGCGACGGTAAAAACGTCACCGCAATCAGCATCCGTCCTTTCTGGGGCGGTCCACGCGATGGCTTCACCGAAACACATTACTATCCGCCGGTGAATATCCAATTAGAGTAGGGTGAGCAATACTTGAAACACGTTCGAGATGTGTCTCGTAGTACTGGGTGAGCGACGCTCCTCACTCTTAACAACCATCGAACTATGAAACACGCCGGAAAAATTGCCGTTATCGCGGCAGGTATTGGTCTAGCCAGTCTCGGACTGATCGGCACAAGCATGGTCAGGGCCGAGACGACGACCAACACATCAACCACTACGACAGCCACGACGATGGCTGATCGTCATCAGGCGCACTTCGCTGACCTGGCCGAACAACTCGGAGTGACGACCGATCAGTTACAGACCGAGATGGACAGCGGTAAAGAATTCTACCAGATTGCCGCGGCCCACGGCGTGACCTACGCTGAACTCAAGGCTAGTCGGGAGACTGACATGAAGGCGCGGCTGGCGGACATGGTCAAGGTTGGTTTCCTGACCCAAGCCGAAGCCGACAGTCAACTCAAACTCTACCAAGAACGAGCTGACGAAGGTTTGTTCCTCGGCGGTCCGATGGGCGGGGGGAAGCATATCCGCGGCCACGGGTTCGGGATGTAACCCGACCCACCTCAACCGTCTTTCTCGCGGTCAAACACCCGGCGTTATGAGCGTCGGGTAGTTTGTCGTGTACGTTGGATTGACAACATGGTCAACGGCTGGTAGAGTGGCGCCGTCCCGTTGTTCCTCACCTTGGTTTTGTGGAGGCCGCATGTTCTGGAAGTTCATGGTGGCTGCCGTCTGGCTGTACACAGCAACCCCTGGCCCGGCCATGGCCGCGCCAGTAACGTGGGCCGACATGGCGCACGACTCAACCTCGGCGGTCAATCGCGGGCCGACGCCAGGAGACGTCATCATCATCCCACATCACCGTGGCTGGAGCGTCGTCTGGCCCTACTTCACGGCGACGATGGCGGGCGATACGCTCTGCCGCCACCTCTACGGTTCTGACGCCGAGCTGGCGCTCAGCCGACTCGGCCTTCACGACCAGTCGCCGTATGACCTGACGGTCACGACCGTCACGATCGTGTTCAACCGGCGAGGGCGCCAGATCGGTCAACCCAACATCAGTGCGCCGATGGACAAAACTACGTTCGACCAGCACTTCGGCGCGGTCATCAGCTGTCCGTCGGTACCGTTCCTACTCCAGCCACCCACGCCTCCCAGGTAAGGGTCGGCTTTTCTCTTGACAAGCGGTGTGACCAGGGGTAGTATCCGCTTCATGTTTTCGACGATCCGTCATTTTCGGCTCTGTTTGACCTCCGTTGGCCGGAGTGGCGTGAACGTGCGGCTGTAACCGTCGTCACCGACCCCACCGGCCGCCGGCCGGTTGTTTCTGTTCCCTCTCGCTGTCTGGTCAGCATCGTGCTGATCGGACACCCGGGAGGGAACCATGAGCGATCCGCAAGTCAAGGATAGCCTCGATCAAGTGCTCGGCAAGATCTTCGACGAAGAGAGCCGGCTGCCCCTGCTGGTCAAGCCACACGACGAGCGCCGTCACGCGCATCGGATGACCTGGACCGAGACGGGGAACGTCCTCGATCAGGCGCTCCAGGCCATGCTGCTCACGGCCGACGATGCCGCTGGCATCACCCGTTCGCTGAAGCGTTTCAGCGGTCTCCGTCCGGAGTCGCAGCAGGCGCTCGGCCGGGTGATGAACATGCTGTTCGTGGCCCGCGCGGCCGCCTGCGGCCGGGTCGATCGCAGCCAGCGCTCCTTCTACGGGCTCACTCGGGCCCAGCTGCTCGAACGCTACGGCTACATGCTGCACGAGCCGAAGCGCCGTTCTCGCCGTCGCGGTGGTTACCGGTCAGCGGTCCAGCGCCGTTCGTTCGCGAGCTAGATCAAGCTACCGACTACCTGACGGGGGAGTCGGTTTTTCTTGCCCTAAAACACGGACTCGTTTTATACTACCAGTAAGCCATATGTATTCTCTGCGCACGACGATTACTGTCACACTCGGTTTCATCATCCTGTCCGGCGCTTCGCTTTTGGTGTTCCGCCAACCAACAAAAACGACATCGGTGAACGTGGTGACGACGAACACAACGGTCAATGGATCTCTGGAAACGATCTCGGCCAAACAGCAGATGAGTAATGCGTATGACGCGACGCTGGCTGACCTAGGTGCGACA
The DNA here is from genome assembly GCA_016217865.1 of Candidatus Kerfeldbacteria bacterium. Classification (GTDB taxonomy): domain Bacteria; phylum Patescibacteriota; class Patescibacteriia; order SBBC01; family CAIJZX01; genus CAIJZX01. Next base: position 18,447 of record JACRFO010000118.1, read on the forward strand.
CCGTTGTCGACGGCAACCCAAGCAACAATCAATCGCACGATCGACAACCAATCGTTGTACTACCCGGATGCGACCGTCCAGTTGGGCGAACAAGATTGCGGCATGTCGGCCAACAACGACAAGTTGCGTATTTTGAATAAGGGTGAGCGCGACGTCCTGACGATCAACAACAGTTACCGGCTCGTGCGCACGCCGAACTTGTTCCAGTGGGATACCGCGGCGATGCGTTCATTTGCGAGTGACCAAACGGTCATCTGTTCGGTGGCGACGGTCTACCCATTCTTCGTGACGAGTACGAATGTCTATTGGCGCCAAGCCTGCAGTTCAGGATTTATGCCAGCACAGGGCGATCCCGGCTGGCAGTCTTTCGTCGAATGTATCCAAGCGGAAGAAATCGTCAATCGCCACTTCAACCTCGTCATCTAACACAAATTACCACACCAACACCTATGAAGCACCTTACCCTTGTGTTGATCAGTCTGATATTCACCGCGGCCGGGTGCAGGTCAACAGTAACGCTGTCGAACACTTCGTCAACGGTCACGACGAACACCGCATCGATAACGAACAGTCCAACGAATACATCTGTTCGAGTGACCTGGATGGCGACGGGGACTGGCTGGGTTGCTGATGGTACGCCGCCGCCTTGTCCAACGCCGCCGTTCCGTAGTCCGGTCGATGTTCAAGCCGCAACGGCCGTACTCTATCCCGGTCAGACCCGCGGCGGGAACTACAAGCCGCATGGCGGTTTCCGGTTCGACAACGCATCGTCGAACGCCGTAATCGTCAACGCGCCAGCTGATGCCGAGGTTGTCCGCGGAAGTCGGTACATTGAGCAAGGTGAAACACAGTATCTCCTCGACTTCATTATGCCGTGCGGAATCATGTACCGGTTTGACCACCTGCTCGCCCTGTCAGCGAAGCTCCAAGCCGTTGTTGACCAATTTCCCGCTGCAACGGTTGGTGATTCACGGTCGACCACCGTCAA
>JACRFO010000117.1 GCA_016217865.1 Candidatus Kerfeldbacteria bacterium
CGTTCGACGTATTCACGCTCTCCTCTATAAAAGAAGGTCTCCCCTATTCGCTCCTTGAGGCGCTTGCTGCGGGCGTACCTGCCGTTATCACGAATGCGGGCGGGATGCCGGAGGTAGCGCAGCAGTGCCCGGCAGTCGCCGTGGTACCGATGCGAAATTCAAAGGCGCTTGCAGAAGCATTACAGACAAAGGGGCTAGGAGCTAGGGAACAGGCGCTAGGGAAGATTCCCTGCGTTCCATTCACCATAGGCCAGATGACCCTCGAAACCGAGCGAATATATCCCTTACCCTGATATACGAAATGTCGTTATTGCCTGAGCGCAATCGAAGGCATACCTTTCCCCGCTACCCCCCCGCCTTCATATCCGCAAGCAGCTTCTTGAGTCCTGCGTCGTTGGTCTGATTTTTTGCAATCCCTTCCTCTAATATTTGCTCTGCTTTCACAAGATCCTTTTTCACGAACCGGTAGAACGAGTAAGCGTTTTCGTAAAAGATCACTTGGGTCGGCTCCTTTTTAATTGCCAGCAACAGATATATCTCCGCTCGCTCATTATCATGGAGCGCCATGAGGTAGAGGTCGGCGAGATTGTTGTAGGCGACGGGGTCGCCGGCCCAGTTTTGCGTCACGTAGAGCCAAATTTCTTCGGTTGCCGCATAGTCGCCGATGAGCTTGCGGTTAACGGCGAGCTCCATCCAGCTGCTAAAGAGCGTGCTGTCTTTGCTGAGTTCGGCATTCAGTTCCCCGATGCGCGTGACCGCTTTCGCCGCTGCGGTATCAGAAAGTGAAGCAAGTACTTTAATGGGTCTATTGAGGTCGGGCTCTTGGACAATACCCGCCAACGGAACCGGACCCACCGGCTCAACAATCGCTGTCGGGATTCCCGAGGCGGTTGTCGTCGGCTCCTGTATAGATTCGTCCGCCGCGTCGTTCCATACCACCCACGCGGCCGCTCCCGCAGCGAACACTATGACGATGATAACCGCCGGTATCGCTAGTTTTTGGCGCATAGGTTTCCTACAGTACCAGAACATGGGCAGCGTACGCAAGAACCAAGCGGTTATTGCCTGAGCGCAGTCGAAGGCATACCTTCGCCGGTAAAGGGTACAAAACCAACCCAGCCCTCCGCGAGGAGGGCTGGGGTTGGTTCACTGAACTAGTAAGCTCAAGTACTAGTTCGGGCTGGTGAAGGTTTCCGTCGGCATGTTGGTCGTCGGAATACCCGGCACCTGGTAGCCGTTGGTGAAGTCGAAGTTGTTGATCGAGAACGAAGATGAGGTCGAGCTGGGCGACCAGATGAAGTCGTTGTTGCTTGTGTCATCATCAACAGTCGACTTACCATTCTGGCTTGCGATACCCTGGACGCCGCGGCCCATTTCACCTTGACCCGCGTCTCCGTCGGTTTGACCGGATCCGAAGGCCGCATCACCGAGGAGTGACACCGCGAAGCTCTGCGTACCCGTCACGCTCTCGACGCTAGCCACATCGGCCTGGAAGTCGAAGTAGCGCGTTGTCCCGAAGGGAACTTTGTAGGTCGTGGTGGAGTGGGCAGTCGCCGCGGAACCGCAGGCGGTTCCCGCAGCGTCGGGGTAGATCATGATCTGCGAGTTCGCGGCCGCCAGTCCGGTAGTGTTCGTAACCGGCCGACCTTCGGTATCAAGTCCGTTCACGTAGCACTGGGTCGCGTTCAGGAGGCCGTTGCTGGAGAACGTCGTGTCGGCCTGGCTGAACGAAGAATCGGTGTACGCGTAGACCGAGTACTTCGTGGTCGTAGCGGTAGAGGAAGTGTCGGTGAGACCGGCGCCGGTCGTCGAGCTCACCTGGAAGGTCAATTTGGCGATGCGAACGTCGTTACCCACCGCCGTGACCTTGAAGCGGTAGAGTGACATGCCCGACTTGACCGTGAGCACGTTGGTCGGAACCGCGTCGCAACCGCTGCCGCTGCCGGTGCACTTGGCAAAGACCGGGTAGCCGCGCATGATGCGCACGCCCTGGACGGCCGTGTCGGCCGACCCGGGACTTATTTCCGTGCCGGAGGACTGGCCGACGCCGTAGTTGCCGCCGCCGCTTGAACCGTTAAGCGTGCCGTCGTAGTTGACTTTGAGGAAGTCACCCGAGGCAGACAGCGGCCCGCTGGCGGTGATGGCATTGATGTCGCCTTTGACCAGCAGCGTCTTGGAACTGCCCTTGGGAATGACGAACGTGCCTGATGCAAGCGTGGTGGTCGCCATGTCAGCTCCCACCGTGCCGCCGGAACCAAACTGTGCCGTTCCCAAAGCAACGGTCGGTGTCGCCTCGTCATAGAGGGTCACTATTTGACCATACAAGTCGAGCGGCGTGTTGGAAGCGGTGCCGGTGAGCTGGAAGCGGATTTGCCGCACATCAACGTCCTCGTCCAAGGCGGCAAACTTGAGCCGCGTGAGTACCACGCCCGCTTGGGTGGCATTCACAATGCGGTAGCCCGGCGTTGAGTCGTCGGTAACGGTGTAGGAACCTGCGCTAGCGAGGGTCATCTTTTGGCCGTCGCTTGCAGACGCCGTGGGGGTAAGCGACTGACCCGAGGTCAGACCGGTGGCGCTGAAGCTCGACGCGCTGCTGAGACCCCAGTAGTACGGTCCGCTCGCGCCGGCTGCAACATTGCACTTGAGTGCCAGGACTTTCGTTGTTCCCTTGGTCAAGACCAAGCCGGAACCGTCGAAGGTGTAGGTGCTTGAAGACGCGGCGGCGGAA
>JACRFO010000116.1 GCA_016217865.1 Candidatus Kerfeldbacteria bacterium
CGATCTCGTCTGATGCAGACCTGGCGAAGTCAGCTGGCGGTCTGCATGTGCTCGGAACCGAACGCCACGAATCGCGTCGGATTGATAACCAGCTGCGCGGCCGATCTGGCCGTCAGGGTGACGCTGGCTCGAGTCAGTTCTACGTTTCCATGGAAGACGATTTGATGCGCATTTTCGGTTCAGACCGGATGAAGGGCTTGATGGACCGCCTCGGAGTGCCGGATGACATGCCGCTGGAGAGTGGGATCGTCTCGCGGTCAATCGAACAGGCCCAGAAGAAAGTCGAAGGGCACAACTTTGATATTCGTAAACACCTCGTCGAATACGATGATGTGATGAACAAGCACCGCGAGGTGATCTACAAGCGCCGCCATGAAATCCTCCTCGCTCCGGGCGAGCGGATCATCGAGCTCTTGCGGGAATCCATCGCCAAGGAGGTAAGCCAAATCGTCTCTTTCCACACAGCCAGCGATGACCAATCAACCTGGGACCTGGATGCGATTTACAATAACCTCGATGCGATGGGGCTCGTCGGGTTGCGCGACCGCATCAAACTCGAGGACTACCGTGAAGCGGCCGGCGACCAGGCCCATGACGCCGCTAGCCGGACCGCGATGGTCGGGTATCTGATGGAACACGCTTCAACACGGTTGCAAGCAATTGCCCAGCAGGTGAACGATCCGGCGGCATTTCCGGAAGTCGCGCGGAACGTCATGCTCCGCTCTATCGACCAGCTCTGGATTGAGCACTTAGACCTGATGGACCACCTGCGCGAGGGGATTGGGTTGCGTGGGTATGGGCAACGCGATCCACTCGTCGAGTACAAGAAGGAGGCCTTCGATCTCTTCGCCCAGTTGATGAACAGTATCAACGTCCAAATTGCCAACACCATTTTCCATGTCACCATCTCGCCGGCACCAGCCGCGGCTCCGACACCGCGCCAAACGTTGATTACCTCGGCGCCACAAAAGGAAGCAGTGGAATCGCGTTCCACTGGGGTCTTCACTGGCCCGAAGCGCAGCCCGTCCGGTCTAGACCTATCAACCATCGGCCGGAACGATCCATGCCCTTGCGGATCGGGCAAGAAGTTCAAGAAGTGCTACTTAGCGAACGACCCGGACTGTAAGCTACTCCACCCATAAGAGAAAAACCGCCGGGATGGGGGCGGTTGGTTACCGGAGCTTCCAGAGCTGCCGGCGTGGGAGCGTGTCCGACGGTGAGTCGAACAGGTCGGCCAGGCGAACGTGCTCGACCTTCGGCGGCATCACCCCGCGGGTGAAGAAGTGGACAGCCGCCTCACGACCACGCGCGCCGTTGACCGCGACGATCGGGAAATCGATCAGCGTGATCGGGCGGAGGGTGGAAGGGAAGGTGCACTCGTCGTCCGTGTAGGCCGTCGAGTGGAACAGCTCGGCTTTGGGAACGAGGTCCTCCATGGTGGCCGGACGAACGTCGCGGAAGGTGACAGTCTGCATGACGTCGACGGGCATAGCGCCTCCTACTCTTCGACCGAAGTCTGGACGGACCGGCCACTGCCGCGGCAGTGGCCTTCTTCACCAGGGATGAAGTGGGTGACGTAGACGATCTCGCCCTCGACCATGATCGTGCCGACTTCCTGTCCGCAATCGGGACAGACATCAAGATTGTTCATGCCGCCTCCGTGGCGTGGGTCTTGGCCTGCGTCCCCGGTACACTGACGTAGGACGGGAACAGTGGAACGGGGTCAACCTACCAGATTCTTCGGCCCAGGTCAAAAACCATCCACGCGGGGCGGATGGGGGAGGAACGTTGGTAGAGCCGTCGTCACGAATCGGTGGGGTCCTGGTTGGCCGGACGGCCACTGAACTCGCACCAGCGGCGATCGTCGGACTCCGGCAGATGCTCGCGTTTCGGGTGAGTGTGCTGGACGAACACGTAGACGAACAGCTGCCGATCGAATTTCACCTGGACCAGCTGCCAACAACCAGGACAGCGATCATTCATGATCTCCTCCGCGGGACGCGCTTGAACGCGACGAAGTTCAGACCGGTTCCCGGATCGCTGACGAAGTCATCGCCGGTGATGGTCTTCATGATCGACAGGACGAAGTTGAAGGCGCAGTCACCGGTGAAACCAGGCGCCCAATCCGTCTGGTCGACGGTGCTGGTGGAAACGATGTCGGTCGAACCGTTCTCATGAACGATGCAGAACTGAAAGGCGCAGTCATCACGACGGAAGAGGATCCGATTGACACCAGACAGAACGCCGAGGCCCATCGGTAGCATGGTTGGTTCTCCAGGATGGAGTGAAGAGCGGGGATCGAATAGGCCGAAGCTACCAGAAGTTCACCGGCTTGTCAATGCGAATGATGACCTAATCCTGGCCTTACGGTTTTGACGGTGATAAGTGGCAGTCAGAAAGAAAAACATTGACAAACCCCGTTTTTTGTGCTAAAATACGCATGTTGAGGTAAAAAATCAATCAACCTCAACATGTGTTCCTTCGGAAACACAAAGAAAAACAAAAGCGCGGAGAGAGCCCCCTGGTGATTCGTGAGATGAACTCGCGTTGATCCTAGGAATCACCTGTGTGGTGAACATCGCCTTCGGCGACCTAGCCCTCTGGGGCTCTCTCTTCCACCTTTCTATGAACAACTTGCCCGCGTTTGGGCGTCAACAGATTTTTTCTTACGCAGTCCTCGGCTTGGTTATGGTCGGGCTGTTTGGGGTAGGCCAGCTCACGCAGGCCGCCACAACGAGTCGGGCGAATGAGTTGAAGGTGCTGACCGATGGTCCAACGATGGAACTTTTCGGCGGAACATTTAAAGGTGGTGCGACCGTAGCGGCCGCTGATGTCACTGGTGATGGTGTTGATGAGTACATCGTCGCGGCCGGGCCGACCGGCGGCCCGCAAGTTGAGGTCTACAGTCAGGCCGGTGCACGCATAGGCTCATTCTTCGCTTACGAAAAGCGGAAGATGCTAGCGGGGGTGAACGTCGCGGCCGGAGACACCAACGGCGACGGCATTGGTGATATCGTTGTCGGCCCACAACCGGGGCACGTTCCGGAAATCCGTATTTATAATCTCGACGGCAGCATTCGTCGGAACTTTCGAGTGTTTGAGTCGTCATTTTCGGGTGGTGTGAACGTAGCGGTTATGCCGAGCCGTCATGGGCAACCGGGAAATATCGTGGTCGGCAGCGGACTCGGTCGCGAAGCCGAAGTACGGATGTATTCGGAAAATGGAAAGACGCTACTGCTCACCTGGTCGCCGTTCGGCAGCGGTGCGAGTAACGGCGTGTACGTCGCTGCGGGCTGGAGCGATATCTTCGAACAACCGGTGATCATCGCCGGCAGCGGTGACGGCAACCGTCCGCTGGTCAAAGTATACGGCGTGAATTCCCGCCAAGTGTTAGCGCAGTGGATGGCCTACGGGGAAAAGGTGAAACTCGGCGTTCACGTGGCGTACCGCCAAGATCGCATCATCACCGGACCGGGGATGGGGGGCGGACCCGACGTTCGTGTCTTCACCTCGCGCGGTGAATTGATTCGGAGTGACTACGCGTTTGAGTCAAACTTCGCCGGGGGAGTGATGGTTGCTGCGACGTTGCGTTCCGACGGTGTCGCACCCGTGGTCGTTCCGACCACGACGAATCCGACCGCTGCCGGCAACGGAAAAAAGATTGTTATCAGTTTGTCCCGCCAGCAACTCTGGATGTATGAGAAGGGGAAAGTCGTGAGCGTCCGGAAAATTTCTTCGGGGAAGTGGTCAATGCCGACGCCAACTGGCACATTCCAAACGCGTAATAAAATCCCGGTTGCGTATTCGAAAGCCTTCGGATTGTATATGGAGTCGTGGATGGCCATTACGCCGGACGGAAAAATTGGGTTGCACTCATTGCCGTACTGGAAACTGCACAACGGTGGGCGATTGTACGAAGGAGCCTCGCATCTCGGCACCCCTGTCTCCCATGGCTGCGTCCGGGAGAGCGTGGCTGACGCGAAATCGTTGTTTGACTGGGCTCCGGTTGGTACCCCAGTCATCGTCCAAGCCTAGGCTTGCCGAGAGCGGCCAATTCGTTTATACTCTTCACAGCACGGTTTGAGTTTTTTGTTGTCTCATGAAACGTCGTAACGTCTGGATTACCTTTTCGTTGCTGGTCGTGTTGGTCGCGGCAGTTGGGTATATCGACTGGCCGGGTACCCCGAACCTCAAGCTTGGAAACATCACCAAGAGTTTTGATTTACGCCTCGGTCTCGACCTCCAAGGGGGGACGAGCTTGATGTACGAAGCCGATGTCAACCAAGTCCCATCAAGTGATCGAACGTCGGCGTTAGAAGGCGTGCGCGATGTCATCGAACGGCGGATTAACGCCTACGGCGTATCCGAGCCGGTCATTCAAACCAGCCGAGTCGGCAGCCAATACCGCGTCTCGGTTGACCTGGCGGGCGTTAAGGATATCAATGAAGCGATTAAGCTGATTGGCGAAACACCACTCCTGGAATTCCGCGAACCGGCTGCCCCGACCGGCTTATCAGACGCTGACGCGAAGAAGAAGGCGGACGAAGTTCAAGCGTTAGCGAAGCGACCACGGGCCGATTTCACTGCTTTGGCTAAACAGTATTCTGACGACACCGGGAGCAAAGATAACGGCGGTGACCTGGGCTGGGCCCAGAGCGGCCAGTTTGTGGCGGAGTTCGACAAAGCGCTCTTCCAGGATCTCCATGACGGTGAGCTCACTTCTGCACCAGTCAAGACGCAGTTCGGTTACCATATCATCAAGCGGATTGAATCGCGGAAGATCACGGTGGACGGTAAAGAAGTGACCGAGATCCATGGCGCCCACATCCTCATTGGTGTACTCGACTCACCAATCAACCAAAACAACTACGTGACGACCGCACTGACCGGTAAACAGCTGAAGCGGTCGGATGTTGTCTTCGATCCGAACTCCGGGGCTCCGCAAGTTCAGTTAACCTTCAATAGCGAAGGCGCGAAACTCTTCGGCGAACTGACGAAGAAAAATTTGGGGAAATCGTTAGCAATTTACCTTGACGGCGCGCCAATCAGCATCCCGACCGTGCAGAACGAAATCACCTCTGGCACGGCGGTGATCACGGGAAACTTCACGCTCGAGGAAGCGAAACAACTGGCCAAGCGATTGAATGCCGGGGCGTTGCCGGTCCCGATCACGCTCATCAGCCAACAGAATGTCGGTGCCACGCTTGGACGCGAGTCAATCGAACGGAGCTTAGTGGCGGGGTTTATCGGCCTGGTCCTGGTGGCGATCTTCATGATCGTGTTCTACCGTTTGCCAGGTGTCCTGGCAGTCGTGGCCCTCGGTGTGTATACCTTGATCGTTTTGGCTATCTTCAAGCTCTGGCCAGTCACCCTATCCTTGGCGGGGATTGCCGGGTTCATTCTCTCTATCGGAATGGCGGTTGACGCTAACATTCTGGTCTTTGAACGGACAAAAGAGGAGCTCCAAGCAGGCCGGCCGCTCTTATCGGCGATTGACGAAGGGTTCCGCCGTGCCTGGCTCTCTATCCGCGACTCGAATGTATCCAGTCTCATTACCGCCTTTATCCTCATTTGGTTCGGTTCCAGTCTGATCAAAGGATTTGCGGTTACCCTGTCGATCGGTATCCTCGTTTCGATGTTCTCTGCGCTGACAGTTACCCGGACATTCCTCCATCTGTCTATCAGCGGCTGGATGAGCCGGCACCTGTGGCTGTTTGGCGTCAGCCGTTCGACCACCCCACTTCCACCATCCCATGTATAAGATCATCCAAAAACGTAACTGGTTGTTCGTTTTTTC
>JACRFO010000119.1 GCA_016217865.1 Candidatus Kerfeldbacteria bacterium
ACTCAGGTTCGGGCCGGTCAGCGACTCGTATCTCTTACTCCTCCCTTGGAGGGGGCGAACAGCTGGGCCGAGCAACGGTTTGCCTATGAGCGGTCTAAACAAGAGTGGGAACGCGCCGAGCGCCTGTTAGAGCGCGATGCCATTTCCAAACGTGACCACGAGCAAATCCGCCAGGAGTTTCTGGTACGCAAGGCCGGCTTTGATGCGCTCGGCAATGCGACGGATTCAACACTCCTCGAGGTGCGATCACCGATCTCGGGCGTCATTTCAGCCGTGCATGTTCAACCCGGCCAGACTGTCACGGCGGGAGAACCGCTGATTACGGTCGTAGATCCTGACCGTGTTTGGCTGAAAGTCAGCGTCTTTGAAAAGGACTACTACACCCTTGGCACCCCCTCAGGGATATATCTCACGGTTCCCGGGTTGGACACTGGCATCGTGTTTGACGGTTCCGACGTTCGGGTCATCAGCTCAGGTGCAGTGCTCGATCCGCAATCACGAACGGTCCCGCTATTGCTCGAAGTGGCCAATACGGGTGGTCTGTTGAAGATCGGCCAGACCCTTCCTGGCGAACTATTGAACGGCGAGAGTCAGTTGACACTGGCCGTACCAGAGGCTGCCCTATTCGATGAGGAAGCGCAGCACGTCGTCTTTGTGCATGTCTCAGGCGAGTCGTTTGAGAAGCGTGTCGTCAAAACCGGCAACCATGATCGTGGCTGGGTCGCTATTCTTGACGGACTGCAACCGGGCGACCGCGTCGTAACCAAAGGCGGCTATTTGGTGAAATTGGCTTCAACCACAGCGGCCATTGGCCACCCACATGCCCATTAAGGGAAGAAGGACGCACCATGCTTGAGAAACTGATGCAGATCAGCCTGCATAATAAGCTGATTGTCCTTCTGGCGGCCGTGGGACTTCTGGTAGTCGGAGTCTATACTACCCTCGAACTACCGGTCGATGTTTTTCCAGATCTGACCGCACCATCGGTGACGATCATGACCGAAGCCCACGGTATGGCCCCAGAAGAAGTCGAAATGCTTGTAACGTTCCCGATTGAAACGGCAGTCAACGGCGCATCCGGCGTACGACGTGTGCGTTCCAACTCAATTCAAGGACTTTCAACGATCTGGGTGGAGTTTGACTGGGGGACTGACATCTACACCGCCCGGCAGATCGTCAATGAGAAACTCCAGGCGATCCAAGCCAGTATTCCGGAAGGGGTCGACCGACCGATACTTGCCCCCATCACGTCGATCATGGGCGAAATCATGCTCGTGGGACTGACGGCGGATTCAACGTCCGAAATGGATCTGCGCACACTGGCCGATTTCGATCTTCGTCGTCGGTTGCAATCGGTACCGGGTGTATCGCAAGTGTTAGTCTATGGCGGAGAGACGAAACAGTATCAGGTGCGGGTCAACCCATATCTACTGGCCAAGTACGACCTGACCCTACAGCACGTGCTCAAGGCGGTTTCGGAATCGAATATCAACGCCACCGGTGGCTTTTTTGTCCAGTCGGGCGAAGAATACTTACTGCGCGGCATCGGGCGCATTCGGACGCTCAATGATCTCGCTTTTACAGTCGTTGAGACTCGCAGCGGCGTGCCGATTCTCATCCGGGACATGGCCGAAGTCTCGATATCCGCAGCGGTGCGACTTGGGACCGCTTCAATCAGCAGCGAGGATGGAGTTTTGCTGGTAATCAGCAAACAACCGGATGCCAACACACTTGAACTCACTGATAAAATTGAAGCAACGCTTGAGCAGGTTAGGGGTACCCTGCCTCCAGACGTAAAGCTTCACACCGACATCTTCAAGCAAGCCGATTTCATCGAAGTGGCGGTCGAGAACGTTGTCGAGGCGTTGCGCGACGGCGCAATCCTGGTTATTGTCATTCTCTTCTTGTTCCTGCTGAACTTCCGAACGACGATCATCTCGGTGGTGGCAATTCCGCTATCGTTGGTTATTGCGATGCTGGTACTCAAGGCGTTTGGACTGTCGGTCAATACGATGACCCTGGGCGGACTTGCGATCGCGGTCGGTGTACTGGTAGACGATGCCATTATCTATGTCGAAAATGTCTACCGGAGGATTCGCCAAAATGTGGCCAAGCCGGAAGGTGAGCGAAAGCCCTACGATGTAGTGGTGGCTGCCGCGTCGTCTGAGATACGCGGTCCGATCGCCATGGCGACTTTTATTATCATCGTGGTGTTTGTGCCGTTTTTCTTTTTGAGCGGTGTCGAAGGACGTATGCTCAAACCTCTCGGTCTAGCTTACGCAGTCTCGATCTTTGCATCCTTACTGGTGGCGGTGACCGTCACTCCGGCCATGAGTTCGTGGCTACTGAAAAAGACCTCGGCCAAACAGCATGGCGACGGATGGTTGGTCCGGACGCTCAAGCGGATGTACCGGCCGACGCTTGATTTCTGCCTGCAGCGCCGATGGTTGGTCCTCGGTTCGTCTGCGCTATTGGTAGTTCTGGCCGTGGCCACCCTGCCGTTTCTGGGGCGGTCGTTTTTGCCCGAGTTCAATGAAGGGACGCTCAATATCTCAGTGGCCACGGTACCAGGAACGTCGCTTGAAGAATCGCACAAGATTGGGGTCATGGTGGAGGACATTTTGTTGTCACACCCGGCGGTCAAGTCAACAGCGCGACGTACGGGACGAACGGAGATGGATGAGCATTCCATGGGTTCGCATGCGCATGAGCTTGAGGTTGAAACCGATTTCTCAAAGCATCCCAAGAAGGAAGTAATGGAGGAGCTTCGGCGGCAGTTGACTTTGGTGCCAGGCACGGTCATCACTATCGGTCAGCCGATCAGTCATCGCATAGACCATATGCTTTCTGGCACGAGGGCCAACATAGCAGTAAAGATATTCGGCACTGATCTTTACCAGCTTCGCAAGCTGGCCGAGCAGGTAAAGGTGCAGATGGAGGGGATCGGTGGCATTGTCGACTTGTCGGTTGACCAGCAGACGGATATCCCGCAGGTGCGCATCCGGGCAAATCGCGAGCACATGGCGCTGTACGGATTGCGTCCTGCTGATCTTGATGAGCTTGTTGATATCGCGTTCCTCGGCGTGAAGGCATCAGAAGTCTATGAGCAAAACGGACGACACGATCTCGTTGTGCGCTATGCTTCCGAGTACCGAGATAATCTCGAAGCAGTTCGCAACAGCCTGATCGATACGCCGACCGGCGCGCGAATCCCGTTGGCGATGGTGGCCGATATCATAGTCGACAAGGGGCCTAACTACATAGCCCGCGAGAACGCTCAGCGCAAGATCGTGGTGCAGGCCAACGTCACAGGGCGTGAT
>JACRFO010000120.1 GCA_016217865.1 Candidatus Kerfeldbacteria bacterium
CAGCGAGCAAGGTTCCAACAATCAGGAGGACGCCGAGGAGTTTGATGAAGAGACGAGTGCCGCCTTCAGTTCCTAGGTGTTGCTCCGCCCAGTCAATCGGGCCGGTAAAATCGTAGATCCACTGCGTTTTCAGGACGAGGAGACAACCGACGCCGATAGTGAGAAATCCGATAAACCACTGCATAAGGTTGGGGTTGATGTTCTGAAGTCGTCCTGGTGGACGATGTAGGATTCGAACCTACGACCTTCTCGGTGTAAACGAGACGCTCTAACCAACTGAGCTAATCGTCCGCAAAGAATAAACCAAGCCCAACTCTACCAAAGATACCTGAAAAACTCAACCGTTCGCCTGAACAGATGAATGTTGTTTGGTGCGGACGAGAGGACTCGCCCTCGCTCCTTGTTGTGCTGTCGCTCAGGCCGGGGCCTCCGTTCGTCTGCCACTGGCAGTCGTACTCGGCCCTTCTCGTCTCTCGCCGCTTAACCGAACTCGGGCAAAATGCGTTGCCCTGGTTTCTTTGGTGCGGACGAGAGGACTCGAACCTCCAAGGCCTTGCGGCCACTAGCCCCTCAAGCTAGCGCGTATACCAAGTTCCGCCACGTCCGCGTGTATTGTCTTAAGCCTTCTTCTCGCGCAACGGCCGGGCGCCCACCTTACGGAGGTGGTAGAGTTTGGCGCGACGAACGTGTCCACTGCGGACGAGATCGATTTTAGCAATCACCGGCGAGTGGAGCGGGAAAATGCGTTCAACAGCAATGCCATCGCTAACCTTGCGAACCGTGAATGTGGCAGTTTGGCTGTTGCCATGCTTGCAGGCAATCACCACTCCTTCGAATACCTGAAGACGTTCTTTACCGCCTTCTTTAATCTTCTGATGGACCTTGATAGTTTGACCGGGTTTGAGCACCGGGAGCGTCGTGTCGGACATAGAGAGGAATACAAAATGAGCCACTGCACTCTACCAAAGTTCTCCACGCGGGTCAAGGAGACTAGCCGGCTTTGGCGAGGAACTGGGCCAAATCGGCTGGCAGCGGGGCTTCGTAGTGACGGCGCTTATTCCCGAGGTCATCGAACTCGAGGACCTGGGCGTGGAGGAAGAGACGCGGTGGCGGAAGCTTCTCCACCTTCATCCGCTTCACGCGGTAGAGCGAATCGCCGATGAGTGGGTGGCCAATGGCCTTAAAGTGCACCCGAATTTGGTGGGTTCGGCCCGTCAGTGTCTGGATGCGAACGAGGGTCATGTTCTTGACGAACCGTTCGACGTGAAACAACGTCTCGGCGTCTTTGCCTTCGGTGCTCTTCGGGCGGGCGACCATCAATCCCGACTTATCGGGCTTGCGGGCAATGGCAAAATCAATTCGTCCAGCTTGATCGGTAATCCGACCGTAGGCGAGAGCGATATACGATTTGAAAATCGTGTGATCTTGAAACTGTCGCTTGAGGTGACGAAAGGCGTCAGCTGATTTGGCAATGACAATCACTCCTGACACTTCGCGATCGAGACGGTGGACGATACCCGGACGGACGTCTGGTTGGTCACCGACTTGGGCAATGGCGGCATCGTGCGCGACAGCCCAATCAGCCAACGTCCGTTCATGAATGCCTGGACCGCCGTGAACGAGTAGGCCAGCTGGTTTGTTTACGACCAGGAACGCCTCGTCTTCGGCCAGAATGGTCGGCGCCAGTGTATCAATGACTTTCGCTTCGGCATGCACCACGGTCTCACGATCATGAACAATAATTTCATCACCTGGCCGAACGAGGTGATGAGCTTTTGCGCTTTTACCGTTGAGGGTGATGCTACCGTCCTTAATCTTCTCTTGCAGTTTGGTTCGGGAGATGTCGGCATGCTTCACCAAATACACATCCAGCCGGAGCGGGGGTTCGCCGGCAGCTACGACCAGGGATTGTTGAGGAGAGGAGGGGGCAGACATCAGCGCAGTGTAGCATACTTCCAGTAGCCGTCAGACATCAGACCTTTGCCCGGCTACCTTGAAATTCAAGCAGACTTTTGAGATTCGAAACGTAGTTGTCCGCCATCCGGTGCATGTGCGGTTCAACGAAACTCAAGGCGTAGCGACGAATGACGGAATGTGGTGGTTGGTATTCAACATCGAGAATCAACCGGGTTCGTTGTGGAGCGAGGGGAACGAGGCTGTAAGTCCAGCGGCTGGCAATTCCACCCGTCGTCTTGCTGACATAAATGAGCGGGTCTTGGGATTCTTCAACCGTCCACGTTCCGCGGTAGGCCATGCCGAGTAGCAGGAACTCCCACCGGAACTTTTCCCCACGGTGCCCGAAGAAGTGCGACGTGTCGCTCACCCGGATGACGCCGGGCATAATCTTTCCAACCTCTTTCGGGTCGGTAATGAACTCAAACACTTTTGCACCGGATCGGTTGATGATGATCTTCGCGTTAATCGTTGGCATAGCTTGTTCCTCCGTCACCAGGATACCACAACTTCCCTCGTTGGTGGAGGTTGGTGGTCTGCATACGCTGCCTATTTCGAGAAAACCTTTTGGTGGGTCCGAGAGGAGTCGAACCTCTGACCTCCACAATGTCAATGTGGCGCTCTAACCAACTGAGCTACGAACCCATCAGGAGGTTTCCTTGATTTGTACTTTTGGGCAGTGAATTGGCCGCTCTCACCAACCGAGCTAGCCGCCCAAGCGTGAAAAGAGTACACGATACTGAAAACAATTTCAAGCCCCGGTCGGCCAGTGAGTATTCACCAGCGGGGATACACCGCTTCATTGCGCCGGTACTACCGCGACCAAACGACTTGTCTCGTACCTGGTCGGTCCCCCAGGACTCGAACCTGGAACCACTCGTGTATAAGACGAGAGCTCTAACCATTGAGCTAGGGACCGGCCCGGGACGGGAAAGGGCTGGTAACGAAACTGGGCCAGGATGACAAAAGGAGCGGTTCGAGTCTAGCACCGCAGTCGGTCTGGGACAAGCCCTACGAGACGATCTGTTTGGGCTTGGTGAAGTTCACCAGCTGATTCGTCCATCGGCCGATCTTGCTCTCGGCTTTCCCTTCAACCAGTTTCTGGTAGACAATCGTCCAAGCGGCGAAACTATACGCCGTCATCACGGCATACTCTAAGGCCATGACGGCGATGAGCGTCAGCAGCCCACCAACACTGTACGGTTGAATGAGGAGGATCGTGACCCCGAAGGTGACGAGGAGCACTCCAAGGTTCAAAGCGAAGATGATGACCGCCATCTCTAGACAGACCAATACGTTGCGCCGGAACAGCCGCCAGCTTTCAACAATCGCCGGAATGAGTGGGGTACTCTGGAGGACCATCGAGGCAGTGGCGAATTGAATCAAAAATGCGATGATGGCACTGAAGATCACCGTCACAACCGTTCCGATGTTGGCGATCGTAGCCCAAACTTGGACGCCGTTGATCAAGTAGATCGCAGCTGGTGTTGCCGTAATTAACACCCACAGTCCCCAGCCAAAGAGGAAGGCGATGATGTTCATCTGCACGAGGTCCCAGAATTTCATTGTGCCAGTAGCGACACCGTCGAAGAAACCCGTGTTCTTCTTCTGACTCGTCCGACCGACGATCCGGACGATCGCCGCTTGCGAGACAATCATCAGCCAGATGATGAACGCCGTTACCAGCAGTGACAAGAGTAGGTACAGGGAAATACGTCCGCTGTCCGTCCCCCAAATGCTCTGGATTTTCTGTAAGTACGGCTGGATTTGCTGTTCGAGAAAGAGACTACGGATGGTCCGGAGGAAGTTCTGGAAGGTGGCGATTGTGTTGTACTTACTGAAGAGGAAATTGACTTCGCCGCCATACGTCGAAATACCGGCAAACAAGGCAATGAACCACAAATACTTCTTACGCCAAATAATGCTCAAAGCTTGTTGGAGCACTTCCCGCCGGTAGAAAGAAGTCATACGTGGTTCGTGTTGGTTTCGACAAATGGCACCGTAGGTACCTGCAGCTACTATACCACAATCGTCAGAACGCGTCTACGCGGCCGCCGATCGGAGCGCTGGTTTGGGTCCAAGGAGTTTTTCAAACGTGTCTCGTTCAATCGTCTCCTTGACGAGTAATTCCTTAGCGATGATCTGGACCTCATCTTCGTGCACTTTCAGCAGGTGCTTCGCGGCCGCATGGGCATCCGCGAGGAGTTGGTCGATCTCTTGGTCGATCGTCTGGGCCACTTTCTCCGAGTAGTCGCGTTGTTCGTGGATTTCCCGGCCGAGGAAGATCATTTCTTCGGCATGGCCGAATGTTCGCGGGCCGAGCTTCGACATCCCGAAACGGGTGACAATCTGTCGGGCCAGACGCGTAGCCGATTGAAGGTCGCTCGAGGCTCCGGTCGAAATTTCCTTGAAGAAGTGTTCTTCAGCCGCTCGCCCGCCCATCATGACAGCTAGGTCCGAAGTGAATTCCACCAAGGTGTGGTAGTTCTTATCTTCCGTCGGCGTTTTCAAGGTGAAACCACCAGTGCGTCCGCGGGAGATGATCGAGACTTTCTGAACCGGATCAGCTTGGGGGAGGTAGTGGGCGACCACCGCGTGGCCAGCTTCGTGATACGCCGTCAGCTTCTTCTCTTGTTCGGACATCATCTTCGATTTTCGTTCCGGTCCGAGTAGCACTTTATCCATCGCGTTCACACAGTCCGTGAACGTCATGGTTGTGCGGTTCTGCCGGGCCGTGATGATGGCCGCTTCATTCAGCATGTTCGCTAGGTCGGCACCGGAGAATCCGGGTGTCCGTTCCGCCAGACGGCGCAAGTCAACGTCAGCGCCCAACGGTTTCCCGACAGCGTGGACTTTGAGAATCGCTTCCCGTTCGTTGATGTCTGGGAGGTCAATCGTCACGCGGCGGTCAAACCGACCTGGCCGGAGCAGCGCCGGGTCGAGAATGTCCGGACGGTTGGTCGCGGCAATGACGATCACGTGCGTATCGGTGTCGAAACCGTCCATCTCGACCAGGATTTGATTGAGCGTCTGTTCCCGTTCGTCATGCCCACCGCCCAAACCGGCGCCACGCTGACGGCCGACTGCGTCAATTTCATCGATGAAGACAATGCTCGGCGCGGTTGTCTTCGCGCGGCGGAAGAGGTCGCGGACGCGCGAGGCGCCAACGCCGACAAACATTTCGACGAATTCGGATCCGGAGATATTGTAGAAGGGAACATCCGCTTCACCAGCAATGGCTTTTGCGAGAAGGGTCTTTCCAGTTCCGGGCGGACCAACGAGCAGCGCACCTTTCGGAATCCGCGCGCCGAGATCGGTGAATCGCTTTGGTGATTTAAGGAATTCAACAATTTCCTGGAGCTCCTCTTTTGCTTCGGCTGCGCCGGCAATATCTTTGAATGTGACTGGCTTCTTCTTCGCTGGCGGTTCCGGTTCACGCGGTGCCACCTGGCCGAAACTCATTGCCCGCGAATTCTGGCCTTGGACCTGACGGAACGTCAGCCAAATAAAGCCGCCAATGAAGAGAATTGGTAGGACTAATGGGAGAATTGTATTCAACCAGAACGTCGATGTCGAGTTATCCTTGACTGTACCGGTAATTGCCGCAAGTTTTTCCGGCGCAACGCCGTAGTTCTTCGCTAATGTCGACCAATCAACGGTTGGTTCCTTCCGGGCGTAGACTTTTGTATTGTCCTTCAACGTAACGTCGAGGCGTTCGCCATTAACATCAACCGTTTTGACTTGATCGGCGTTCACTTTTTCGATCAACTGGCCAAGGGTGACCTGCTTGACCTTGGCATTTTGCACGTTGATGCCGCTCAAGAGCAGGCTCAAGACGACGAGCGAGCCAATGAAAACGAGGATATTTTTCAGAAGTGGGTTCATAGAAGTCAGGCGGAGTATAGCCAGAATCGCCTCTTTTGACAAGCACCTTGACCAACACCCCGCTTGATACTACACTTTGTAGTAGATACCGGCACTGGAGGTGGAACCGTGCTATACTCTCAATCAATCTGTCGACCAGCCGGCGTCGACTTCACCCCTCCGCAATGACCCCTTGGCTCGCTCTCATCACTGGACTCACGACTGGCGGTTTAACCTGCATGGCCGTGCAGGGTGGCTTGTTGCTCGGCGTACTCGCGAAGCGCGATGGTGAAACGACGCCCCCAGGTACAACGTGGAGCCGCTTGGTTGTGCCCGTCAGCGCATTTTTGATCGCCAAGATTACTATCTATACCCTCCTGGGACTGGCGCTCGGACTGATTGGCGCCAAGTTAAAATTATCGACCGCCTTCAGCGTCTGGCTGCAATCCATTGCTGGCGCCTTCATTATCATTACCGGGTTACGGATCATCTGGCCGCACTGGCTGCCGTGGTTGACGATCGCCCCACCTGCGGGCGTGCGGCGCTACCTTCGCCGCCAGGGCAAGAGTGAGTCGTGGTATGCACCGGCCTTCCTCGGGTTACTAACGATTCTCATCCCATGTGGAACGACTATCGCCATGGAAACGGCTGCCGTGGCCACCGGTAATCCGTGGCAAGCAGCGATGATTCTGTTCGCTTTTACATTAGGAACTGCACCACTCTTCTTCATCTTTGGTTTGCTCGCGAAAAGTATGGCCGCGGTGCAGCGCAAACTCGCCTGGGTAACTGCAATGATTGTCCTGGCGCTTGGACTGTCGACGGTGAATGGCGCGCTCGTCATGGTTGATTCGCCCTACTCATTCCAGAACGAGCTGGCGGCGGCGCGCGCGGTGTTCGGCTCCGAAGAAGCTACGTCCGCCGCAGTAACTAACGTCACCATCAACGTATTAGCTGATGGGTATGAACCGAATGCGATCACGATTCCGACCGGCACACCGGTTCAACTGGCACTCAAGGCGGCACCGCGCTTGGGTTGTACCAGCATCTTCCGTATTCCCAAACTAGACGTTGAAGAAGCACTCATCGCTGGACAGACAACAACCGTGAGTATCACCGCACCGGCGCCCGGGCGCTACACCTTTAGCTGCGGGATGGGCATGTATACTGGCACAATCGAAGCCGTATGACCTCGACCTTCACTATTCTCCACCTCGATTGTCACAGCTGCGCGATGGCGATGGAGGGCGTCATGGAAGACACCCCGGGGGTGACGAAAGCGGAAGTGAACGTTACGAAGCGGCAACTCATCGTCGAACATGATGACCAGCTCCAGTCCGCCAAGCTCCAAGATACCCTGGCCGAGGCTGGATATCCGGTCGAGCCTGTGGTCTCGTAATAACGGTAGTCAGGGGGAGTTGCACATTTTACTGTGGATATGTATAATCCCCCCGTGGGGGATTCATGGTATCCACACCTCCATCCACGAATCCCCCCGTCCATCCTTGTGTACAAGTCGTTTTTTGACTAAAAACCCATGAAAACCGCATCAACCGACAAGCGAAAAACCGTTGGCCACCGCCTGGCAATCGTCGAAGGACACCTCCATAAAGTTCAGCACATGGTGGCTGAAGGTGCTTACTGTATCGACATCATCCACCAGTCCCGGGCCATCCAACATGCCTTGAAGAAGTTTGATGAACAGGTGATGGCCAATCATCTGCGGACCTGCGTGAGTCGCGACATGCGCGAATCGCGGGGTGCTAACGCGGAAAAAACCATCCAAGAACTGATGGACGTATTTGAACGACTCTAACCGACACCCTATGAACACCCTCCGCATCGCCGGCGTTGAACTCGAACCGTGGGAAATCACCCGCCTCCAGGAACTCTGGCCGCAGGGCGTCTTTTCAGAACATCGACTCGACGAGGCTGGTGACCTAGGCGACCCGGAGGCGTTAATCATTTTCATCTACAGCGCTATCACCGCCGAGACGCTCGCGAAGATGCCGAACCTGAAACTCATCGCGACGATGTCAACGGGTTTTGACCACCTCGACCTGGCCGCTTGCAAAGCACGCGGCGTGACTGTCTGCAATGTTCCGACGTACGGTGAGAACACGGTCGCAGAACACGCCCTGGCTCTCCTCCTCTCGCTCTCGCGGAGTATCGTACCAAGCGTCAACCACACGCGTCATGGCGACTTTCGACTCGATGGGTTGCGCGGTACTGACCTGGCCGGGAAAACAGCAGGCGTCATTGGGACTGGCCGGATTGGTCGACGCTTCATCGCCATGGCAAAAGGATTAGAGATGCAGGTCATCGCCTACGATCTCAAACCGCAACCGGCTCTAGCCAAGGAACTTGGTTTTACCTACGTTGATCTCGAGACGCTCCTGAAGACGAGTGATGCTGTCTCACTCCACGCCCCAGCTACACCGGAAACATTCCACCTCCTGAACGCTGCCCGATTGATGATGATGAAGCCAACGGCATTCCTCGTCAACACTGCTCGCGGCACGTTAATTGAAACCCAAGGTCTCATCGCCGCCCTGGAAGCCGGGAAGCTGGCCGGCGTTGGCTTAGATGTTCTCGAAGAAGAGTGCGTCATCCGCGAAGAGCGTGAGCTCCTCTCCAAAGCGTTCCAAAAACAGTGCGACCTCCGCGTCGCCTACGCCGACCACCTCCTGCTCGAACACCCGCGCGTTATCATTACGCCGCACAACGCTTTCAATTCTCATGAGGCGCTGCTGCGGATTCTCAACACTACGATCGCAAACGTCACTGCCTTCCAGGAGTCTCAACCAGCTAACGTCGTTAGCTAGTATGGTCACACGTCAATTCCCGATTGTCGGGATGGACTGTACGTCCTGCGCGAAGAACATCGAACGGGTGGTGAAGAAACTGCCGGGCGTGAACTCTGTCACAGTCAGCTACGCGGCTGAACAGTGTTCTGTCACCTTCGACGACCAGCTCACGCCCTTGACTGCGATTACCCAGCACATTGGGAAGCTTGGGTATAAGGCAGTCATTCCGGAAGACCATCACCAGCATCGCCCTAATCAGCCAGATCCGGTTTCACCGAGCCTGGGCGCGATCGACCACTCCGTCCACGACCATGCGCGCATGTTGAAGGCGGCTGAAACGAAAGTGTTGCGCTCGAAACTCGCCTTCGGGATTATCGCTTCGGTCTTAGTGATGATCCCTGATGTGATTATGTGGTTTAGCGCAGCTGAACTCCCGTCACCAGCAACAGATATTGTCCGGTTAGTCATCACTACGGTTGTGCTGATGTTCTCTGGGTCACAGTTCTACATCAGTGCCTGGCGATCGGCGAAGCTCTGGCAATCGAACATGGATACCCTGGTGGCAGTCGGGACGGGCGCGGCCTACCTCTTGAGTTTTGCGGCCATCATCGCTCCGGGATTCTTTTCGGCGTCGGGGCAGATGCCGGCAACCTACTTCGACGTCACCGTCGTCATCATCACCCTGATCATCCTTGGCAAGTACCTCGAAGCAAACGCCAAGCGCGGAGCCAATGAGGCGATCCGCCGACTGGCTGAACTGGGCGCCAAGAACGCCCGGGTCATTCGGAATGGTCAAGAACACGATATCGCCATCGGCGACGTGGTGGTAGGTGACACTATTATCGTTCGCCCCGGAGAGAAAATCGCCGTCGACGGAGTTGTGATCGAGGGACAATCGGCAGTGAACGAAGCGATGCTGACCGGTGAGAGCGCCCCAGTTGAAAAAGGCGTTGGGGCGACCGTCATCGGCGGCACGATGAACATCAATGGGAGTTTGACTTTTCAAGCAACAAAAATCGGTGCCGATACCGCCCTCGCCCACATCATCCAACTCGTTGAGAGTGCCCAAGCCTCGCAGGCACCGATCCAACGGTTAGCTGACCGCGTCTCCGGGATTTTTGTGCCAATCGTCCTCGGCATTGCCATCGTCACCCTCGTTGCTTGGCTCCTCTACCCACCGGCTGAAGTTGCATCGTTAAGTTTTGCTGTTATCGCCGCTGTCACTGTGCTAATCATCGCCTGCCCCTGTGCGCTCGGATTAGCCACGCCGATCGCAATTATGGTCGGCGTCGGGAAAGGAGCAGAACATGGACTGCTCATCCGCGATGCCGAGAGTCTTGAGAAATTACACCGCGTTACGTCGATTGTGTTCGACAAGACCGGCACGTTGACGACCGGTGAACTGACCGTTACCGATGTCCGGGGCCGAGACTTCCTCCTGCAGTATGCCGCCTCGGTTGAGGTAAAGAGTGAGCATCCACTAGCGAAAGCGATAGTTGACGAAGCACGGCGCCGGAATCTCGAGCTGCTCCCCGTCGAGCAATTCAACGCCCACCCAGGGACAGGTGTGAGCGGGATGATCAATGGCAAGCGCATCGCGGTGGGATCGCCTCGTCTATTGCAAGAGCTTGGTTATCACCCCGAAGGCTGCCGACCCGAACAAGAACAGATCGCCCGTGGTGGGAAGACTGTCGTCCAGGTTGGCTACGACCAGGATTGCATCGGGGTCATTGGCCTCGGTGATGTCGCTCGACCGTCCGCTCACGATGCACTCCAAGATCTGCAACGCCATGGCGTACAACCATACCTCCTTACGGGTGACCATGAGCTGACAGCGCGGGCGGTAGCGGCGCATGTCGGTATTCCCGATAAGAATATTCTTGCCAACGTCCTTCCGGGCGGTAAAGCCGAGCATATCAAGGCACTCCAAGCTAAGGGTGAGTTGGTGGCGATGGTCGGCGACGGAGTAAACGATGCGCCGGCCCTTGCCCAAGCGGATGTCGGCATCGCTATGAGCTCGGGAACCGACGTCGCTCGGGAAACTGCCAACATCATCCTCGTCGGGTCGGACTTAGGTCGAGTGCCAATGGCCATCCATTTATCCCGCCAGACGCTGAATACCATCCGGCAAAACCTCTTCTGGGCTTTCGTGTATAATGTCTTAGGAATCCCTATCGCCGCCGGGTTGCTCTATCCACTCTATCACCTGACGCTTAGTCCAGTTATCGCTTCAGCCACCATGGCTTGCTCCTCTCTCTTCGTCGTCTTGAACTCGCTTCGTCTCAAACGTTTTTCAAGCACTACTCATCACCGCTAAACCATGAATCGTACTACACGTCGCATCGCGCTCTGGGGAGGACTGGCTGTTGGTTTAGGGTTAATCATCTGGGGACTGTACGCTGCAAGTCAGCCGGCTGGCATCGATGCAAACACCGTCGTACCGGCGGTGAGCGCCACTGATCACGTC
>JACRFO010000121.1 GCA_016217865.1 Candidatus Kerfeldbacteria bacterium
CGGCTGGTGATCCTGGCCGAGAGCCTGCCACACAACGCCCCGGTCGCGAACCTGCTGACGGCTGAACGGGCGAAAATCCGGGCAGCACTCGAGGGGGGTAATCTCCTCCACGACCTCCGGCCGAGGTACACGGTCGACCATCTCCTCAGGGAGATCGAGTCGGCCTGTCACCCGCCCAAGGTGTTCACGGTCGTCATCGAGGCGCCCGACAACGTGGCGACTGCCTCGCCGAGTCCGGCCTGAAGGCCCTTCGTACCTCTCCCCATGCACCATGCACTGCATCTTGCTGGGGAGTCTTTCTTTTTGACAGCGACAGGTGAATACGGTACTGTCTGACACGTTGGCGTAGCCGCTCATGCGGAGCGGGAGAAGACACATTGTTATCGGCGCGGAGGGTTCGCATAGTGGTCTAGTGCACACGCTTGGAAAGCGTGCATACCGCAAGGTATCGAGAGTTCGAATCTCTCACCCTCCGCGCCGCGAATAATACCCGCATCCCCGCAACTTGCCGTGAAACCTTGTACCATCAGCATGACCTATGGGTAGTATGAGTCCAGTCCTCGTCGTCGCCTTGCTCGCTGTAGCCGGAGTGATTGGCGATTATTTCATCAAACTGGCCGGCCACGGTCCGCGATATATCGACACCAAGTGGTTTGTCCTTGGGCTGGTCATTTATGCGGCGACGGCGTTTGGTTGGTTTTGGGTGATGAAGCATATCAAGCTCTCATCGCTCGGAGTAATTTACTCACTCACGACGGTCCTGCTGTTGGTTGGTATCGGTATCTTCGTCTTTCACGAGAAGATGAATGTGTATGAAATCATCGGCACCATTGGCGCCATTGGTTCGGTCGTCCTCCTTAGCCGCTTTGTGTAAAGATCATTCGACTACATCGACCGCAACCACAGACCGGTTCGCTTTTCTTTCGGGTTGTGGTAGGCTAGGTTCGCTATGCAGACACCGGTAGAGGAAATAAAAACCCGTCTCGACCTCGTCGATTTCATCGGCGAGTTTGTGCCGTTGAAGCAAGCCGGGACGAACTGGAAAGGGAAGTGTCCGTTCCACAACGAAAAGACGCCGTCGTTCATGGTCTCACGCGAGCGGGGCAGTTGGCACTGTTTTGGTTGTAGTCGCGGCGGCGATATCTTCACGTTTGTCCAAGAGCAAGAAGGTATCGATTTTCCGGAAGCACTTCGACTGTTGGCCAAGCGGGCCGGCGTCCAACTCAAGGAGTACAACGCGAAAATTCAGAATCAACGAACGAAAGTCCTCGACGTGCTTCGCTGGGTCAGCCGGTACTACCAAGAGGTGCTGAAAAAGACTTCAGAAGCCGAACCCGCTCGCGCCTACCTCAAGCAACGGCAGGTATCGGAGGACTCAATTGAAGAGTTTGCGGTTGGGTACGCCCAAGCCGGTTGGGATACGACCTACCAAGCCTTGAAGAAGAAAGGTTTCGCGGATGATGATATTTTCCAAGCCGGGCTAACGATCAAGAAAGATCGCGGGGCCGGATACTACGATCGCTTTCGGAATCGGATCATGTTCCCCATCAGCGATGTCCACGGGACAGTCGTTGGGTTCAGCGGTCGGATTCTCGACGCGCTGGTTGATCCGAAGGGTCCGGTACCAGCGAAGTATATCAACTCTCCGCAGACGATCGCCTACGACAAAGGCCGGGTGCTCTACGCCCTCAACCTCGCGAAGCAGGCGATCAAGCAGGCAGACCGCGTCGTCCTTGTGGAAGGGCAAATGGACTGCTTGATGTCTCACCAAGCTGGCGTGAAGAACGTCGTTGCTTCGTCCGGGACAGCGCTGACGATTGACCAGGTCCAGCTCTTGAAGCGCTTTACCACGAACCTCGTCCTCGCTTTCGACCAAGATACGGCCGGCATGCAAGCGGCGCTGCGCGGCGTTGACCAAGCGCTACAGGAACGGATGGATATTCGTGTCGTCCGGCTCAGTCAGGGGAAAGACCCCGATGAGCTGATCAAACACGACGTCAACGCCTGGCGGCAGGCTGTTGAAACAGCCCAGCTCCTGATGGAGTATTACGTGGCGGAAGCGACGACCGGTAAGAACCTCAACGCGGTGCAGGACAAGAAGCTAGTCGTGAAGTTCCTCCTGCCCATCATCGGCAAACTCGGTGATCCGGTTGAACAGGCCCACTACCTCCAGCAGTTGGCTGACCTGGTCCACGTCGAGATGGCCGTCCTACGCCAAACCTTGAGCCGGACCCGCCAGCCAGCCGCGGTCAAACAAGCTGCGGCGACCCCAGCCGCGGCGCCGGTCCCGCTGCCGAGCGATCGTTACCGGGCGGTGTCGGAACGCCTGTTAGCCCTGATCATCCACGAACCGAAACTGTACGATCACCTGGTCGCCCAGTTCGATCCGCGCTTCCTCGTCGGGCAAGACCTGCAGACCCTATACAAAACGTTTGTCATCTGGTATAGTCAGAATCACCTTACGACCCGTCAAGCCCAGACGGAAGCAGCCGCGTCGCTCGACGCCGAACAGCAGGATCTCCTTACCCTGCTCACCCTCCTCGGGGACCACGAGTACCCGGAGGGCCTTACTCCAGCCGTTGAGCGCGATTTACTGACCATGGTCAATGACTTGAAGCGTCATGACCTGTCGCAGGAGCTGCACCGGCTCGAAGCAGATATTCGCCAACTCGAACAATCGAGTGGCCACCCCGGTCAGGATCTGACCGACCTGCTCAATCGCGTGCAAGCCGTGACCGACCAACTCCGGTCACTGACCTAAGTACAATCCACGCCGTTCTTTCTCCAATCCAACCGTGACCTCGTCACGTTTTCACCAACCCAAGTTCCATTTTTTCGTTATGCCGAAAAAGGTTAGCAAGCGTGCACCGTCGAAGTTGAACAGAAAGCCGAAGGGCAAAAAACTTTCCAAAGGCAGTAAGTCGAAAGTACCAAAGACGAGCGGGTCGACTAAAGCCGAGTTTCCTGTCGCCCAATCGCAGCAGCTGATCCGGAAAGGACGCCAGCGTGGTTTTGTGACGGAAACAGAACTGCTTTACGCATTTCCGGAACTCGAAGAGTACGTCTACGAATACGAGAAAGCGCTTGATGATTTCGAGCAGCAAGGCATTGCCATCGTCGAAAGCGGCCCTAGTATTCTCGATACCCAGAAACCGCAATTCCTCGAACCGTCACATGCGAAGAAACACCTTCCGCACGACGAACGGCACTTCGACCTCGGCGACATTTCCAATGATTCGATTCAGATGTACCTGCGGGAAATCGGGAAGGTTCCGCTCCTGACGGCTGAAGAGGAAGTCTCGCTCGCGAAACGAAAAGAGGCCGGCGACATTGAAGCCTCAAAGCGGCTAGTCGAAGCCAACCTTCGGCTGGTCGTGTCGATCGCCAAGAAGTTCACCGGTCGGTCGTTGTCGCTCCTCGATCTGATTCAAGAGGGGAATATCGGCTTGTTCCGCGCTGTCGAAAAGTTCGACTACCGCAAAGGTTACAAGTTTTCGACCTACGCAACCTGGTGGATCCGCCAGGCCATCACCCGGGCGCTCGCCGACCAGTCGCGAACGATCCGTATTCCGGTCCACATGGTCGAAACAATCAACAAGTTCCAGCAAATCGAACGCCAGTTGATTCAAGACCTCGGTCGAGAACCGTTGCCGGAAGAAATCGCAGCGGAAATGAGCGAACCCGTCGAGAAGATTCGTCACATCATGAAGATTTCGCAGGATACTGTTTCGCTCGAAACCTCGGTTGGAGAAGACGACGAAGATTCAACGCTCGGTGACTTCATCGAAGATGTGAAAACCGTTTCGCCGGATAAAGTGGCAGCCCTACAGCTCCTCCGCGACGATGTCCGGACGATTATCGCCTCATTGAGCCCGCGCGAACAGAAGATTCTCGAGATGCGTTTTGGATTGAATGATGGCGTCGCTCATACGCTTGAAGAAGTCGGACAAGAATTCGGCGTTACCCGCGAGCGTATTCGTCAGATTGAATCGAAGGCGCTAGAAAAAATCCAACAACACGGACACATGAAGAAACTGCGGGATTACTAATCAGTCCCGGGAGTCAGCGGCGCGGCCAGTCGGCCGCGCCGCTGTCGTTAACAAAAAAGCCGCCACCAGGGATGAACCAGGAGCGGAAGGAGGAACGGGATCATGCGACCAGCTTGCCGGAGAGCTTCGTGAGGTAGTCGATGTTCTCGCGGAACATCCCCCGCTGCTCATCCGTGTAGCCGTCGCGGTGGATCGGGTCGCTGGCGAACTGGAGCAGGTTCTCGAACGTCGAGACGCGGAACGGGAGGTACGACGCGAGCAGGTGCGTCGGGACCCGACCGAGCTCGAACTCGAGCGCGCGGCTGCAGCGCTGCGGCCGGCCGTTGAGGTACAGCCACTCGTAGATCTCGTGGGCGATCATGTACCGACGGAACTTGGCCGAAACCTGGTCGGAGATGAACGGCGGCACTCCGTCGTTGGGCTTGCAGCCGACGAAGTACTTCGGGGCCGGATGCAGATCCGACGAGATGACGTAGTAGACGTGCACCCGGTCGTGGATTCGGACGGTGGCCGCCTGACCTTCCCAGTAGGGCTGCAGCCACGGTGGCAGTTGCGAAAGACCAACTTTCATGGGCAACCTCCTCTCTCGTGTGGGCCCAAGAACTCGGCCACAGTAACGGAACGGCATGAGATTGTCAACCGGTGATGCAGCCGTTGACGAGCGGCACATTTTTCTCTATACTCCTTCCGTTCATTCCGGGGTAGCTCAGTGGTAGAGCAGTGGACTGTTAATCCATTGGTCGTGGGTTCGAATCCCTCCCCCGGAGCCAAGACAAAAATTCCCGTCCGTGTGACGGGAGTTTTTGTTTTCTGATTATCGAGAGGGATTCAAAGGGCCAAGTACCTACACCGTTTGGGCGGCTGCCGAGGGTTGTGTGCCAGCCTGTCTGAACAATAACCCAGACCCAACGAACAGCATCGCGAAGAACGCATTCAACATGAACACACCGATGACACCAGGCGGTTCAGCCCCCTGACGAGGGCCGATGATGAGCGCAATGACGGGGATCGGCATTTGGATAACAGCCATCGCGAACATCACCCGCGACATGCCGAGCGCCCGGAAACGTGAGAAGATCGCACCAAGGAATCCAACTGCCAACACCGCGAAGTACATGAGATTAGCAGGGTTGTCTTCGTTTCCAATGATCCCGACAGCGGCGTTGATCCAGACCAGCATGAGCGATGACAGGACGGCTAGAGCGACGGCGGTGCGGTATGCGTAATCGTTCATTCTTCGTGCCACCAGTTCATACGTCAGCGCAGCGCCGAACAGGAGAATGCCCATGAACACAAAATCGGATAGATTCCAATCCACTTGGGTAGTGAACTGCATGGCGACGAGCGGGATCAGGAGCAGAAACACAACAACCGCGGCCCAGATACTCAACCTTTGTGTCGGCATGCGCATAGAGTTGTATGATGATGGCGACTTACCTTCTCAGTACAATGACTGAAGGTTCTGCTGATACCGTCTTCAAGCCCGACGAGTATATACTACTGGCTGTACCTTGAACAGGGTAGCAAACTGTTCCTTGTGGATGCCCCCGGTACTTCGTTGGAAATGAAAGTTCCTGGCGAACCTGCTACACTGTTCAGTAAGACCACACGATATACTGAATCATGTTCAACACGCTCGACAACCTACTGAATCGGGTGACCATGTACCGGCTAGTCATCTACGTGCTGATTGGGTTAGTCGCCTGGGGAGTCGTTCTTGGGTTCGTGGGGCGCGTCTCGTTCAGCGGATGGTCGCTGATCGGTTCGACGCTCGGTTTCGTTGCCGGGACGTGGTTGGTGAATACATTACTGGCTTGGGGGTTCAGCGCGCCGGCCCATAACCCCTCGGCCTACATTACTGGGCTCATCCTCGCCTTGATTGTTACACCAGTCCGCCGGCCCGAAGATGTTGTTGGCTACGCCTGGATCATCGCTATTGCGATGAGTAGTAAGTACATCTTAGCCATTCACCGTCAGCACTTGTTCAATCCGGCCGCGTTCAGCGTTGCTCTCACCGCGGTAACGGTCGGCACTTCAGCGAGTTGGTGGGTTGGGAACGTCTGGATGCTGCCGCTGACGCTCGTCGTCGGCTTCCTCATTGTCCGTAAACTCCGCCGGTGGGATGCGGTCTTGTCTTTCCTCGGCGCGGCTATGCTGACGACGACGATCCTGACGCTGTGGCAACAGGCACCGGTGTTGGCGACGTGGAAAGTTCTACTTACCAACGCCCCACTCTTCTTCTTTGCATCAGTGATGCTGACCGAACCAGCGACGATGCCCCCGACGCGGCGGTGGCGGGTTGTCTACGGTGTACTGATCGGGTTGTTAGGGACGCCGCTGTGGCATATTGGGTCGTGGTACATGACGCCAGAGGTGTCGTTACTCGTCGGCAACGTGACACTGTACTTCCTGACGAGGCGTGAACGGTA
>JACRFO010000122.1 GCA_016217865.1 Candidatus Kerfeldbacteria bacterium
ACGGGTCTGTTGAAGAACATGACGCCGGAAATACGCAAGAAGATGACGCGCGAGATCGACTTGAAGAACGAAGCCTCGTTAGACCGCCGGGCGATGGTGGCTGAAGCGACCGGTGAGTGGGGCAACGCGTTCCTTGATCGGAACGGCCAATGGATGATGGAGGATGAAAAGGACAAAAACGGTCAAACCAAGCTCGACACCAATGGTGCCGTGATCCGCGTCGCGACGGCCCGGAAGTACGCCGAGAAACTCCAAGGTGATGATCTGGCCAAGAACTTAACCGAAACCGCCGGGTCAGACGACCAGGTCCTGGAAATGCTCCGCACGAACAAGAACTTCAAGGCAAAGGATTGGGAGACGCTTCGCTCGCGCAAGGAAATGCGTGAAGCTCTGCAGACTGGCTTCGACAAAGCCGAATCAAGCTTATCTCACGATGCGGCTGGTAACGTCAACATCCCGACGGACAAGAATTCGGAAGAATATCGTCGTGTGACGTCAATCCTGAAGCAGCAAACCTTGGCCTACAAAGGCGCGAAGATCCCGAAGAACGCCCTGGTCAAGGATAGTCCAGAACGGCAATTGGTCGAGGATTGGATTCGCTCGGGAAAAGCCGGGGACTTCGGTGATATCTACAAGAGTGACCTGTGGCGGACTGATCAGCAAAAAGAACAACTGGCTCGGATTATCGGAACTAATGCGACGCCGAAGTTTCTGTCGGACATGATTACCGAAGAGAGTTTTGACGTTGGGACCGCGGCGGTGCAAGGATTCGCTCTGAATTACAAGGATGCCTTTGAAAAGGGCGGGGCGGGCGAATACGACGGCATGCCGAAAGATAAACTTGACCAACTGAAGGAAGTCTTCAACAGTCGGAAGCGCACGTTTAAGCGCGATTCGATCCTTAGCCGCTACGCTGCCTTTGGAAAGATTGATGAATCAACCGATGAAGATGAAGAAGACGAGACAGCTGGCCACGTCGCGGAGAGTCTCACTGATGTTGGAACAGCCGCTGTCATTTTGAAAGAAGTGAAGGGGATTAGCGACAGGTTCGAACAAGCGCTCCGCGAAACTGTCGACAAGCTCAAGGGTAATCAGCCGCCGGAAGAACCTGATCTTGGCCCGTCTCCGGCACCGCGCACACCACCGCCACCAGCAGGTGGAGGTAGTCGGGCTGCCCGAGAGGCCGCTGCCGCTCGTCCGGCTGCTCCTGGTTCACGCATTGTTGTACCGCCAGGGTCGGACTTCCCAACTCGAGAGGAACGCGATGAAGACCCACGGATCGCTAGCCTGACCCCTGAACAGAAGAAGCTACGACAAACCGCGGTCGACGCGCGACGGTTGGCTGAGACGAAATTCTTGACCGAAGAAGAGAAGTATAACAAAGCCGAGCTAATGAAGGGCCTCCTGACAGAACAGGAGCGGGCGGAGTATGAAGACCTGGACAAGCTGACGAATTTCAATCCGCGAATTTCACCGCAAGGTCGAATGACTCCAGAACAATCAAAACGCTACCACGATCTGAACGTGAAGCTCGGCATCCAGGATCCAGTCCCAGGTGAG
Organism: Candidatus Kerfeldbacteria bacterium; assembly: GCA_016217865.1. Taxonomy (GTDB): domain Bacteria; phylum Patescibacteriota; class Patescibacteriia; order SBBC01; family CAIJZX01; genus CAIJZX01. The sequence continues at coordinate 1,561 of JACRFO010000122.1, forward strand.
CCTGTCACCGTCGCCCAAGGTGCCCGTCCGCCCGAGCGGCCGAAGCCAGCACCGACGGCACCTCCAGTCACGCCGCCTCAACCGACTGCTCCGAAGGAAGCTCGTCCAACGCCACGCCGGGAACAACCAACTGCGACTGAAGCGCCGGCTGTGACGGTTGATACATCAGCCCTCGAGCAGGCGACACGCGACCTCGCGGAAATCCAACGCGCGATGACGGGCGATCTTACCCATGTGGCCGAAAACTTCGGTGACTATACGAAGAAGTTGAACAGCCAACTCGATCTCATCCGAGCCAGCCGCCCGAATACGGCCAACCAACTGCAAAACGACCTCCGGAAGATTGACCCGCGCAAAGTGGCTGGCGGTGACCAAAAAGAGCTGCGGAACATGAACGATGTCTTGAAAGAAATCCGGCGCCACATTAAGACCATGAGTCAAAGCACCGAATAACCATATGGTCACCCCACAACAATACCGCCTGGTCATCCAAAAACTCCCGCCGCTGATGAAACAGGTGTTGCGGAATGAATCCATGACCGCGACCAATATGGTCATGGAAGATGTATTCAAGTTGAAGCCAGCGCAAGGTGACGCGATGATGGTGATCATCCAAGACCTCATCGCCCGTGAAATTACTCCCGCTCAAATTCGCGGTCGTGTTGACCTGGACCTAAAACTTCCGCCCAACGTCGCCGCGGCGTTTACCCGCGAGCTGCTCGGACGGGTCGTGCTGCCGATGGAGTGGTACGTCGGTAACGTTGAAGGGTTGATTCGCGAACTCGGTGGCCAACCAGAAGAGTACCTCCGTCAAGCCCAAGAGTTTTTCCCGGAAGTCTACGCTCATACCCCAACGGCGCGGCCAGTCACTCCGAGTGCACCGGCCATCACGCCGAACCCGACGCCGGAAGTCCAACCGATTCTCGCTAACCTTGAGGAACGGCTGACGACGTTTAAGGGCCGCGCGGAAATACTGCTCCGGTTGACGGCGCTCTCGCAGCACGTTGAGGCTGTTGCCGCCAAGAAACTCATCGACCAGAAACGCAGCCAAGAGCTCATTCAAGCCCTCGATGCGTTGAGCTACGCGGTCAATACTCAAGACCTCAACCCGCTTGAAGTCCAAGCGGTCAAGCGACGTCTAACAAAGGTCGTCAACGATATCGGACAGTTGCCAGCGTGATCATTCGCGTCGGACGACCAGCCTATCAACCACTCGTCATGCTGCGGCGGGCCGGATATACCGAATTCCGGGATCCTCGGACGGGTGAGACCTCATATATCCGGCGTTTAGGTACGAATTTTTACCCACGTTTTCACCTGTACACCCAAGATGAAGGAACGTGGTTGCGTTTGAACCTGCACCTTGACCAGAAGCAACCATCATACGGTTCGTACACGAAGCACAGCGGGGAGTATGATGGGCCACTGGTCGAGGCGGAAGCGGAGCGAATTCACGGGTTCTTTCGGTCCTAACGACAATTCCAGGCCTTTTGCGGGATTGGCCAATTTGTGATATAATATGATCACAAAAAACAGACACCTCATGGCCGATATTTGGGAACAATTCCACGCTCTTCCGAAGGCAATCCGTGATGCAGTCGCGAGTCCAGCGGCGATTACCGCGATTGACGAGGTAGAGCGGCTCCACCCAGGGTTAGACCTGGCGAATTTTGTTATGCGGGTCATGGTGCATGAGTTTCCGGTCAACCAGCTGGCGGCCAAGATGAGCCAAGAGCAGTCACTCGCCCTACCGGAAGCGCAGCAAATTGCCCAACGTCTTGAACGCGACGTCTTTTCATCGGCCGCCGAGTACCTTGGTATTCAAAGGCCAACGGTACCGCCTCCTTCGCCCACCCCTCCCCGCCCCGCTGCTCCGCCGCCCAACCTCCCGGTAGCTGCGGTACCACCGGTGCGCTCAACGACGCCGAGTACACCGCCGCCGTCGACCCTAACGAAGCCCCAGGTAGTCCTGCCACCGCCCTCACCCGCACCTGCTGCGCCAACCGGATCAGTTGCGCCAACCCAGGCGTACTCCGACGATGATGCGCGGGAAATCGCTCACCAGGCTGAACGGATTAAAGCCTTGACGCCATCGCAATCAACACAAGATTTTGATGAGCTGGCCCGGTCAGTCCTGAAGCAGCAGAACCTGGCATTCAGCGACGATTTGCTCAACCGCCGGGCTGTCGCCATCATCAAAGCGCGGTTGAAAGATATCCGAAAAACCGAACAGACGAAGGACATGTTGTCGCGCGATCCGAAAATCGGTGGTTTGGGTCTCGATCCTGACCTGGCTGGGATTGTTGCTGAAGCAGCTGAACATGAGGCGAAACAACTGAAGGAGCGGGGGATGTTGGTTGCCCCCGAGCCAGTTGAACCGCCGCTCGTTCCGGTTGTGCCGATGGTCACCCAAGAACGGCCCGCCCCAATGCCGCCACTCCAGCGAGTCGAACCAGCGACGCCGGCGCCGGGCCCAGTTATCCCGAATGTGACCGAGGTTGGGCGGCCGAGTCGCCCGATTATCCGGCCGGCTGATATTCCACCGCCGCCACCGCTGACTCCACCGGCGAAATCCGTACCACCAACACCCGTCAAACCGCTGCCACCAACGACCGTCGTTCAGCCAATGCGCGGGGCCGACCGCCCCACCATGTCCGATATTCGCCGTCCGACGAAGACGCTGGGTCCAGCTGAGGAAATTAAAAGCATGACGATCTCCGACTTCCGACGGCTCGGCCAAGGCGCGGCTGATTCGGCGAAGAAACTGCATGAGAAATTCCAACACCTGCAGCGTGAATCATTTGGATTGTGGGCCGAGGCCGTGGCTGGCTGGCGGCAGAGCGATATTTATCAACTGTATCTCTCGATGGGACGCGAAAGTCTCGAACGCGGCGTTCCAATTTCGCAAATCATCACCGACCGTGGGCGTTCCGGCCAACCGTACTTATCCGAACATGAGTTCTTGACCATCAGCGACTTTAACCGGCAGCTCCAAGTCTGACGTATGCCTAATCAGTACATTGTCCCGCAATTCATCGACGTTGAAGATAAGATTCTCGGTCCGATCTCGGTCCGGCAATTCATCATCTTCCTCGTCAGTGCCGGGTTGATTGCCGCGTCGTACCAAATCCTCTTCAAATTAGCAAACCAAACAGCCGCCTTTATTTTCACGGCCGTGGGAATTTTCGTTGGCACGATCCTCTTCGCCTTCGTGCGGATCAACGGTCGACCGTTTCATCAGTTCTTGCTGAATCTCCTCCAAACATTCAAGAACCCGCGAATGCGGTTGTGGAACAACATGGTCATGGAGCGGCTGCAGTACCGGCTCGAACCGCCGCCACCGCCGCCGCCACCAACAAAACAACCCCTGACCCAGACAAAATTGGCTCGTCTTTCTCTCCTTGTTGATACCGGCGGTGCTTTCCATGAAGAGAATGACGAAGTTGGATTCTGGGGCCAGGACCTTCACGATGTTTACGCCAACGGCAAATCTTCATCCTAACTATGGTTGCACCCACCACCCCTAAAGCGACACCGCGAAAAACGAAAGCGGCACCGTCGACGCAACAGTATCTCGACATCCTGGAAATCCGTGATGACACTGTCATCCTGCGCAACGGGAGCATCGTCGCAGTGTTGCTCGTCGCGTCGATCAACTTTTCATTGAAGTCCGATGAGGAGCAGGATGCAGTGATTGAGGCGTACACAAGTTTCTTGAATACGATCGACTTCCCGCTGCAAATTGTCATCCAATCGCGGCGCCTCGACATCGACGACTACCTCGAAACCCTGAAAGATGTGGAAAAGAAACAACAGAACGAACTCCTCCAGATCCAAATCCGCGACTACCGGCAGTTCGTGGCTGATCTCGTCCAGATGTCCGACATCATGACCAAGCGATTCTACGTCGTCGTGCCGTTTACACCGAAAGTCGACCGGCCCGGAAAATTCTTCTCCCGCCTGCTCGATGTCTTCACGCCGACCTCGACGATTCACCTGAAGCAGAAGCAGTTCGAGCAGTTCCGCGTTGAGCTCTACAAACGCGTTGATCATGTTATCAACGCCCTCGGCTCGGCCGGCTTGAAATCACTGCCGCTCCGAACCCAGGAGCTCATCGAGCTGTACTACAATACCTACAACCCGGAAACGTCGCGCCAGCAAAAACTCCAAGACACGAACAAGATTAACCTTGAGGACACCTCCAGTATCAAAGAAGACCATGGCAACAAACATTAATCTGACCAATCCGGAGCTGTTGCGCGAGACGGGCGTGAGCCCGACCCGCCGCGCCGCGACCCGGCCGACGGACGAACGCGAACTGATCGAAGCCGAACGGATTTACCGGCAGGGCGTGATTACGGTCCGCGACTTGATCGCGCCGGCCGCCTTGAAGATCGAACCGAGTTTCCTGCGCCTGAACGGCCGGTTCACCCGGACGCTGTTTGTCGTGACCTACCCCCGGTACATTTCGGTCGGCTGGTTCGCGCCGATCATCAACTACAACAGCCCGCTCGACATCAGCATGTACTTCTACCCAGTCGCGTCAGATGTCATCCTGAAGCAGTTGAAGAACAAAGTCGGCGCGCTGGAAGCCCAACTCATTACTGACAGCGAAAAAGGCGCGCCGCGCGACCCGATGCGCGAGACGGCACTTCGCGATATTGAAAAACTCCGGGATGACCTGACGCAAGGGACGGAGAAGTTCTTCCAGTTTGCCCTCTATGTCACACTGTACGCAGATTCGCTTGAGGATTTGAATAACTTGACCGGGAAAATTGAAGGATTGTTCGGGTCGCGCCTCGTCTACTCCAAGCGGGCCTTCTTCCAGACAGAACAAGGCTATGTTTCGACGCTCCCGCTCGGGCTGGACCAGCTGCAGGTGACGTTTAACATGAACTCCTCGCCGATCGCTTCGAGTTTCCCATTCGTCTCGGCCGATCTCTCTAGCGATAGCGGCGTGCTCTACGGGATCAACCGACACAACAACTCGCTCATCCTGTTTGACCGCTTCTCTCTCCAAAACCCGAATTACACGGTCTTTGCTACGGCTGGGTCTGGGAAATCGTATGCCATCAAACTCGAAGTCGTCCGTTCGATGATGTTCGGCACAGACGTTATTGTCATCGACCCGGAGCATGAGTACAAGTACCTCTCTGATGCCGTGGGCGGGACGTACATCAACGTGTCCTTGAACTCGGATAGCAAGATCAACCCGTTTGACCTCCCTCGGGCGATTAGCAGCGATGAAACAACCGCCGACATCATCCGCTCGGCCGTCATCACGTTGAAATCGATGTTCCGCTTGATGCTCGGCAACTTGACGCACGAAGAAGACTCGATCATCGACCGCGCGTTGCTCGAAACCTACGCCAAGAAGGACATCACGCCCGACGCTGATCTACAGAACGTCGAACCACCAGTCATGGCTGATTTCGAAGAAGTCCTGTCGGGGATGACCGGGGCGGAATCGCTTGTCGAACGGTTGAAGAAGTACACGCAGGGGACTTTCGCCGGGTTGTTCAACAGTCCAACGAACATCGAGTTGAATAATCAACTGGTGGTCTTCTCGGTTCGTTAACTCTAAGATGAACTCCCGCCAATCTGCAAGTCGATCATCATCAGCTACATTAGGAA
>JACRFO010000124.1 GCA_016217865.1 Candidatus Kerfeldbacteria bacterium
CCTCATCAGTCACCGAGACGCTAACGGTTTCACCTTCGAGCATCAGTCCGGATAAGTAGGCACACAGACCCCACAGTCCGTTGATGTTTCCGGGAGCATAGGCTGCGCCGGCTGCTTCGCATTTTGTCCCTTGGAGCACGATGTACTGGTTCACCGTATCGCGTTCCCCGGCAGAAAAGAGGTTGTTGGCGAAATCGTAGTTCAGAAGAAAGTCACGGTACCGCCAAAAACCTAACTCGAAGCTTGCGGCGGTTGGCGTGATCGCGTTCGGGACGTCGTTCAGGTAATTCAATACTGCCGTCCTTGCCAACGTACCGTACGTATCATTCTGGGTGATCCAGTACAGCACGCCCTGCGTGGCGTAGTTGTGTGAATAGCCGCTCGTGAAATTTCGGCGGTTCGACGCCAAAAAGTTTGTCCAAATCGCATTCGAGACGGTCCCTGGAGTCGTCAGTTTCGCGACCATCGCTGGCCGATCAGCGGCAACAGCGAGTATCCGCGGATGTTCGCCAACCTGCCAGCCTGGCGTCTTCGCTCGCGACGACCCGGCCACGCCCGTCACGATAATGACGAGGGCACCGAGGAGTAGCACCGAACGGCCATGGGGCATAGCAGAATTGTACCACACCGTTTACTTCTTGGCTCGGGCGGCGTTGAGGCGTATTTGCGCCTTCACCACGCGTTTGATCAAGCCCGTCGGGATCTGCGCACCTAACGGAATACGCAATGTTGATTTGCTCGTGCGGTACGGTTTGAGCACCGCCGCAAAGGCAGACGTCATAGCGCGTTCCGGAATGATGAAGTAACTGACGTGATCGCGAAAAGCGGCGAAGTATGCCAAACGACCATGATAACTGTAATATGGCATCCGGTAGCTGATGCTTTCTTTCGCTTGTGGAGCAGCATGACGGATCGCGGCGCGAATCTGCTTCAGCATGGGTCGGGCTGCTGCTGGAGCGGCCGCGATGTACTGATTGACGGTTGACACCCTACCCATAGGAAATTATTATAAGCTCGACCAGTTCACTTTCGATAAACTCGAACGACGGTTGTTCGTTGTGATTGAACCGTAGATGGTGTTGCCCGTGACGGCAACGTCGTACCCACCGGTCCACCAGTCTTCGTAGATCGATGATGCATCACGCGGTACACCATCAATCGTATAACTGCGAATGACTCCGCTGCCGCTGCTAGCTGGAACCGTAAATATCGTGGGTTCGCCTGAGCCTGGATCTAGCGCCACGGAGACCCGCATCCCGCCGTGAAAAGTCGAACTTCCCGAGTAGAAACTGTTGCGGATCGCGCCGTCCTGACTGTAGATGCGAACATCCGGACCGCCACCGCGCCCAGCACCAGTGACAATTCTGGTCGGTGATGTGGCGGTCGCGGCTACGCCGGCAACATCAACTCCGCCGCGGAACTTCGAGGTGTAGGCGTAGAAACTGGAGAACAGTCGGCCGGTCATCGAATACGTTCGGACATCGGGACCGCCACCCGGACCAGCTCCGGTAATGATTTCCGCCGTCCCGTCGAGATCAAAATCAGCAGTGCTGACTCGCACCCCACCGCGAAAGAACGGTACGTAGGCATCGAATTCGCCAAGAATCGCGCCGTTGCGATCAAACGTGTAGACGTGCGGCGAGGCACCAGAACCTAAACCAGCGATGATGTCCTGGGCACCATCGCCATTAACGTCGCCAACCGCAACGTCAACACCCCCGAAGAAATTACGAATCGGCACAAAGAAGTTCCCGACTGCTCCACCTTCGCTGTTCATGATGCGGATCTGCGGCGCTGAACCGGCGGCCGCCCCGACAACAATTTCCGTACCCGGAATTTCCGGAGCTATGTCTCCAACAGCCACGTTTGTACCAACACGAAATTGACTGAAGGGCAGCAGTTCCCAAGACTGCGTCGCCGGCTGGGTCGGGCCGGAGAGGTGGTTAGCGGTTCGTAAACTAGCAAACGGACTAAACGCCGTGCCGTCTGGTGTGCGTATTTCAAAGTGGAGGTGGGTACTCGTCGTTTCGGCATTGCCGCTGTCCCCCATGTAGCCAACCAGCTGGCCGCGCTTGATCGCCCAGCCACGTTCGACGCCCGGGGCGTATGCGTTCATCGGACCACCGTTGCCATCATCGGTTCCCGGCGTATCGTTGTTGATGTGGAGGTAATTGTAGCGGTAACCGTCGCTATCTTCAATCGAGACGTACCAACCGTACGACGGTTCCGGAAACGGAACAAACCGGGCAATACCATCAACCGCCGCAACGAGTGGCTGCATTTTTACACCAAAGATATCATTCCCCTCGTGGGTATGGCCGACGCGTGGGGCACCGAAGTCATCACTGTAGCGCGTAGCACCAGCAACCGGGAACGTAATAGAGCGAACAACGGCCGCTTCGACTGGCTGGGGCACAAAGCAAACAAACGCCCCCACGAGTGCGGGTACAAAAAAAGCCCAAAAGGTCTTCATGTACGTATGATAGCACGTTTTTCGACTTTTTTCAAGCCCCCCAACAGCTGTGTTAGGCGAAACTGGAGTAATCCTTCAGGAGTTGACGAAGGTCGTTAGCGAGCGGGCTGCCCGGCCAACGTTTCAGGAGAAGCGCGATGACGGCGCCGTAATTGGCGATGACGTGCTCTTTCTCGGCATGGAAGCGGTCAAAGACCTGATCACCGTCGCGGAGATAGTCATCCATCAGCTCACGTACATTCGCAATGACGTCGGCTGATTTAACGAGAATAGAATCATGCGAGAACTTGGTGATATGCCGGCGGGCAACTCGCTTCCGAACTTCCCACGTTTTGCTCTTTGACGATTCAGTGACGCTCACGACCAGATCGGCGACACGCCTACCAAACCGTTCAGTTAACATCGCCCTGGTGACTTTCTTTTGTGGGACGCTGTCTTCGATGGTGTCATGGAGGATACCGGCAATGATCAGATCTTCCGGCGCGTTTGCTTGCGACAAAATGAGCGCCACCGTGAGTGGGTGCGTGATATACGCGATGTCCTTACCTTTCCGCTTCTGCTTTTGGTAGACGTCGTGCGTTTTGATGGCGAA
>JACRFO010000125.1 GCA_016217865.1 Candidatus Kerfeldbacteria bacterium
TGAAGTACACGATGAAAGCGTACTTCAGTGTCAGACAGCAGTTCCCTTCGACGAGCGGCCAGCAAGTTCGGCTGGAAGCCAAAGACGATAACAGCGTCTACCAAGCGCTCAAAGCTTTCTACGGCGGCTCATTCCACCTCCGCGTTGATCCGGAATCACCCACCTACTATTACGGATACACCTCGGATGGCACAACCTTCGAGTTGACGGCGTACCTGACGAGCAAGAAAACGGTTTTCAAACTGACCAACAACTCATGACCCCATATCACCACCGGGCGCTGCCGAACGGGCTGCGCATCTTAACGGTACCGCTCCATGACACCCAAGCCGTCACGGTCTTTGTTTTCGCGAAAGTTGGCTCGCGCTATGAACGCCGGTCGATCAATGGTGTCTCGCACTTCATTGAGCACTTGATGTTCAAAGGGACAACGAAGCGGCCGAATACGTTGGCTATTTCCAAACTGCTCGACGGCGTTGGTGCTAATTACAATGCGTTCACGTCGAAGGACTGGACCGGCTACTACGTCAAAATCAACCATGAGCATACGCCCTTGGCGCTCGATATCGTCAGCGATATGCTCCAGCATTCGAAGTTTGATCCGAAGGAGATTGAACGCGAACGCGGCGTCATCATCGAAGAAATAAAAATGTACGATGAGAATCCGGTCATGACGATTGAAGACCTCTTCGAAGCGGTGGTGTTCGGTGACCACCATCAACTAGGTTGGAACATCGCCGGCCCGCAAGCGGTCATCCGCAACGTCAGCCGGCGGGACCTGTTGACGTATCGCGATCGGTACTACCACGCCGGGAACATGTGGGTCGTTGTCGCGGGCAAACTTAGTCCGCACCTTGATCGAGAGATTGATCGATACTTCCGGACGGTGAAACGCCGGCCGGCGAACCCGCCGTTCCGACCATACAAGGTTGCGCCGCAACCGGCCGTGAAACTGAAGAAGAAGGAACTCGAACAAGTGCAGATCGGCCTAGGCACGCGCGCCTACGGATACAACGACAAGCGCTTACCAGCCCTCAACGTTCTTTCCGTTATCCTCGGCGGGAACATGAGCTCACGGTTGTTCATTCAAGTGCGGGAACGCCGCGGACTGGCGTACTCGGTCAGCGCTGGCGCCAACCCGTATGAGGATACCGGCTGCTTCATGGTCCACGCTGGATTGGAGAAGAGCCGTTTGCAGGACGCGCTGACCGTCATCGTGGCCGAACTGAAGAAGTTAAAGACCACCCCGGTTACGTCGGTTGAACTCAAACGAGCGAAGGAATTCCTCCGCGGGAAGATGATCCTATCGATCGAAGATTCTGACAGTCTAGCTTCCTGGTATGGGCGGCAGGCGCTGTTCGGTAAGAAGATTTTAACACCAGAGCAGGCTTTGAAGAAAGTTGCCGCGGTAACAGCCAAGGATGTACAACGGGTCGCGCGACACCTGTTCCGCCCGAGCGCTATGCGATTAGCAGTTGTTGGCCCGTACGCTGACGCAAAACCGTTCACCAAGATCCTCAAGCAAGTCTAAGACTGGCGCTGGCCCACTAGACTAGGGATTTGCAAGTTTCTTGATTTTTCTGAAAAATTGTGGTATAGTAGTACGGCTATGGACAACAACTCGGTCACCATATCAACCAACACGATTCTGAAGATCCTCGTCATTGGGTTGGCGGTCGTCTTCCTCTACCAAGTCCGCGAAGTGCTGGCCATCGTTTTTGTTTCGCTTGTCCTAGCGGCGGCAATTGATCCGTCCATTACCCGGCTCGAACACCGCGGGATTCCGCGGGCCGTCGGTATCGCCGTCATGTACATCGCTTTGCTCGCGCTCTTGAGCCTGATCGTCATTCTGCTCGTTCCGCTCGTCGCCGACCAACTCTCGCAATTCACGAAGGCCTTTCCGCAGTTGTACGCCAAGGGCTTCTCGCTCTTCCAGGGGAATGAAGCGGTGGTCCAGGGTTTGCAGAATGGTCTCGATTCGCTCAATGCGGCCGCTGGGCAAATCACGAAGGGATTCTTCACGGGAGTTGTTGGCTTCTTCGGCGGCGTCTTCACGGTGATCAGCATTCTCGTTCTGACGTTCTACCTGACGATGGAGGAGCAGGGGATGAAGCGGGTGGCTATCGACTTGGCTCCGGTGAAGTACCGCCCATACCTGACGCAGCTCTTCCGGCGAATTGAGGAACGGTTGGGGATGTGGCTACGCGGCCAGTTGACCCTCGGGTTGATCATCGCGATCATGACCTACATCGGCTTGACCTTGCTCCACGTGAAGTACGCGCTCATTCTGGCGCTCATTGCCGGGGTGACGGAACTGTTGCCGATCATTGGGCCAATCATCGGCGCTATCCCAGCGGTGATCGTCGGATTATCACAGCAACCGATTTTGGGACTGTGGGTGACGGTACTCTACCTCGGTATTCAGCAACTTGAGAACCACCTCATTGTCCCGCGGGTCATGGCTAAAGCCACAGGATTGAATCCTGTTATTGTCATCGTCGCCCTGCTGGTGGCCGCGAAGATCGCTGGCCTCATTGGAGTCATTCTCGCGATCCCCGTGGTCATCATGATTACCACTTTCCTCGAAGATTTTCTTGAAGAGAAGAAAGCAGCCGAAACGAAGCTCGAGCCGGTCAATTAGGATGCGTTCTCTTTCCCTGATGCTGTGACGATGCGGACCATCGCCATTTCCAACCGCACGATCTACACGACCCTCCTGATCGGGGTCGGTGTTGTTCTGGCGTACGCCTTGCGCGATGTCCTCGTCCTCATCTTCCTGGCAGTCGTGCTGGCGGCCGCTCTCAACCCGTCGATTACCTGGCTGTCGCGCCGCGGGTTGCCGCGCGGGTTGGCCGTAGTCTTAATGTTCCTTATCGTCGCGGCGGGCGTGACAGTGATCGTCACGACCTTCGTCCCGGTGATCATCAATGAAGTGAATCAACTCGTTGACGCATTGCCGGACATCCTCGGTCGTTTCTCCGATGGCGCATCGTGGTCGGGGTCGATTGTTGACCAGTTAACGACGAAGGGAGCGGCGAGTATCCCGGACCTCCTGGCCCGGATTGGCGTGGGTATTTTCAGTAGTGCTTTTGGCGTGTTCACCGGAGTGCTGACGTTCATTACCCTCCTCCTATTGACCTTCTACCTGACGCTCGATGAGCGGGGGATTCAGCGAGCAATTACCGGCATCGCTCCCGTCCGACACCGTGAATTCGTCGGTACGATTGTTGAGCGGATCGAGTCGCGGTTAGGCCACTGGCTCCGTGGCCAGCTGTTCCTCGGGCTGATTGTCGGCGTGGTCTCGACGGTCGGCCTGGCGGTCATCGGTGTGCCATACGCCTTCGCCCTCGGTTTGATTGCCGGCATAACCGAACTCATTCCGACCGTTGGCCCCTACCTCGGGATGATCCCGGCCGCCTTGATTGGGTTATCGGTGTCGCCAGCTTTAGCGGCGTGGGTTATCGGACTGTACTGGCTCATCCAACAAACCGAGAATAACTTTCTTGTGCCGCGGGTGATGTCGAAAGCGACCGGCCTGAACCCCATCGCCGTTTTCCTCGGCTTGCTCATCGGCGCGCAATTGGCCGGGATGGTTGGGATTCTCCTCTCCATTCCGACCGTTATCATTGTCACAACCATAGGCGAATCGTTCCTGATGGAACGTCAGGGGGAACTGACGTGACCAACACCCCAAAACTCTTCGTTGTCGGGACGCCGATCGGCAACCTTGAAGACCTAACGTTTCGCGCCAAGCGCATCTTATCGACGGTCAGCGTTATTGCGTGTGAGGATACGCGCGTGACGAAGAAACTGCTCGATCACTACGCGATCGCCACGCCGACGATCAGTATCCATCACCACACGCCCGCGGCTAGACTCGACGACGTGCTGAATCGTATTGACCAGGGGAATAGTGTGGCTGTTGTCACTGACGCCGGTATGCCTGGGGTCTCCGATCCGGGGGGAAAACTCGTGGCGCGCGCGGTCGAACGCGGAATTGAGGTGGAATCTGTTCCGGGCCCATCAGCGTTAACGACTGCAGCAAGTTTGAGTGGAATACCAACCGATGAATTCCTGTTTCTCGGTTTTCTGCCGCACAA
>JACRFO010000123.1 GCA_016217865.1 Candidatus Kerfeldbacteria bacterium
ATCCAGGACATCAAGTCAGGCCATGGTGTCTGCATTGTCGACCCGCACGGGAGCCTGGTGGAAGATGTCATTGGCACGATTCCGGAAGAACGGCTCCATGACGTTATCGTCTTTAATCCTGCCGATATCGAACGGCCGATGGGTTTGAACATGCTCGAGGCGCGATCGGTCGAGGAACGCGACACGGCGGTGCAAGAAATGGTCGCCATATTCATGAAGCTCTTCCCGCCGGAGATGATCGGTCCGATGTTTGAACACAACATGCGGAACGCGATGCTGACACTGATGGAAGACGAAGAATCACCGGGCACGATTGCTGACATCCCTCGGATATTTACCGACAAGGCCTTCCAACAGTACAAGGTATCGAAAGTCAAAGACCCAGTTGTCCGGGCATTCTGGGAAAAGGAGATGGCAAAGACAAGCGACTTCCACAAATCGGAAATGCTCGGCTACCTCATTTCGAAAGTCGGCCGTTTCGTTGAAAACGCGTTGATGCGCAACATTATTGGCCAGCCGAAATCAGCCTTCAATTTCCGAGAGATCATGGATAATAAGAAGATCCTCTTGGTCAACCTATCGAAGGGGCAGATCGGGGAAGTGAATGCCGCGCTGCTCGGTTTGATTATTGTCTCGAAGATTCAGATGGCCGCCCTGTCACGTTCTGATGTCGCGGAGGCGAACCGTCCAGACTTCTACCTCTACATTGATGAGTTCCAGAACTTCATCACGGATTCGATTGCGACTATTCTCTCCGAAGCGCGGAAGTACCGCCTCAACCTGACTATGGCCCACCAGTACATGGCCCAGTTGAGTAATGGGGCGGACACCAAGGTCCGTGACTCTGTTCTGGGTAACGTCGGGACGATGATTGCTTTCCGGATCGGTGTTGAAGATGCGGCGATTCTCGAAAAGCAATTTGCTCCGACAGTTTCGGCCTATGATCTCGTCAATCAAGAGCAGTACACCGCGTACTTGCGACTACTGATCAACAACACCGCCGCACCCGCCTTCCACTTGCAAACCTACCCACCGGTGGCGGGAAGTCCGGAGATCGCTCAAGCTATCCATCAGTACTCACGTCTCCGGTACGGGAAAGATCGGACGACCGTTGAAGCAGAAATACTGGCGCGGACAAAGCTCGGTGCTCCGGCGACGATTGCGCCGACGCCGATTGCGGAGGCAACCCGATGACGCTCGATACGTTCTGGTGGCTCCTCGCGCTCTTGGCGGTCATCGTGGTCGCTGGATCAGCGGCCTGGGCTGGCTGGCGGGCGGCGCCATATGTCCCGACCAGGCAGCGTGACGTTGAACGCATGTTGGCTTTAGCGAAGCTCCGGCCGGGCGAATTCGTCTACGATTTGGGCGCCGGTGACGGACGCTTTGTGTTGTCGGCGGCTAAACTGGGAGCGCGGGCTATTGGCTACGAGATTTCCTTCCTGCCGTATTGGGTTGCGAAACTCCGCCTCGCGGTGGCGCGGCTTGGTGCCAACGCCCGCATGGAATTCCGCGACTTCTACCACCAGTCACTCGCTGACGCTGACGTCGTCGTCTGCTTTCTGACACCAGCGGCCATGGCCAAACTGGCGCCGAAGTTCTCGGCCGAGCTCCGGGCCGGCACGAGAATAGTTTCATACGCATTTGCGCTGCCAGGTTGGACGCCCATCATGAAGGACAAACCGACGCCTGGGACGATGGCCGTCTACGTCTATCAACGCTGATGGTCGAACACCGGAAGTGTTCAGCTACCGTGACTACCAGTGATCGTGCGCGGCTGATTGGCTTGACGGATCCGGCGAGTTTTTGCTATGGTTTCCTGGTTGAGAAGACAAATACCAAGGCAAACCAAACGCATGGACTCGACCGACGAACAAAATACCAATCTAGAAACACCCGAACCTAGCGATCAACTCCTTGACTCCGCCGAGTTGTTGCCGTTTATCGACCAGGCCCAGCGTGCCCTGGATAGTTTGCGTCACTTGATTGACCAGCGGCAAATCCGCCTGAGCGCCGGAGCGGCCCGAGCCCGGCCTGTCCTACCGCCAACAGTTGACCAGGAAGGTGCGCGGGTGATCGAAGGGACATTCGATGGCCAAAATATGGTCGGTCCAGACGGCAAACAGTATTCCGTTCCGGCCAACTACGCCTCGAAATCGAAACTCGTCGAGGGTGATGTGCTTAAACTGACCATTACCAAGGACGGTTCATTCATCTACAAGCAAATCGGTCCGATTGAACGTCAACGGTTGATTGGTACACTCAACCGCGACGAAGTCACCGGCGAGTACCGCGTGGTGTCTGGCGATATAACCTACAAAGTCCTCCTAGCATCAATCACGTACTTCAAGGGTGAGCCGGGAGATGATGTTGTGGTGCTCTTACCGGCAACCGGCGAAGCCCGCTGGGCCGCAGTCGAGAACATCATTAAGCAAGGTTCGCCCGCTCCGGACCTGACCCAGCCCATCGTCTAGCTGTGCGAGTTTCCGGCCGCTTGCTGACGAGCGGTTTGTTCGGTACACTACGGAGGCATGGCTGAAGCACTCTACCGGACCTATCGACCGCAGACCTTTGCTGACGTAGTGAATCAGCAGCACGTTCGAATTACGCTCCAGCACGCCCTGGAACAAGATCGGGTGGCCCACGCCTACCTCTTTGCCGGGCCGCGCGGTGTCGGGAAGACAACCCTGGCCCGTATCTTAGCGCGGGCGGTCAACTGTACACAACGGAAAAAGGATGGCGAACCGTGCAATACCTGCGCCAGCTGCCAGGCCTTGCTCGGGAATAAGAGTTTGGACGTGGTTGAAATAGACGCCGCTTCCCAGACTGGAGTTGATAACGTTCGTGAGAATATTATTCAGTCGGCCCGGGCGATCCCTGCGATGGCGGCCATGAAGGTCTTCATCATTGATGAAGTCCACATGCTCTCGACGTCGGCTTTCAATGCCCTCTTGAAGTTACTCGAGGAGCCGCCGGCCCACGCCATGTTCATTTTGGCGACGACCGAGGCTCACCGGATTCCGGAGACGATCATTTCCCGAACCCAACGTTTTGATTTTAAGAAGATAGGTTTAGCAGACATTACCAGTCGTCTCCAGTACCTCGCCCAACAGGAGAAGCGACAACTTGATCACACCGTCGCCGAACGAATTGCCCGGCGGGCCGGAGGGTCGATTCGTGATGCCGAATCGATGCTCGGGCAACTCTTTTCATTCGAAGAACGGCACATCACTGACGATATTGCTGATCTCGTCCTGCCTCGTTCCGACGACGCCCTGGTGATGGAGCTGGTGACAGCCCTCGTCCGTCGCCAAACGTTGGCCGCAGTCAACACGTTCCACCGGTACTGCGATGATGGCGGAGATATTGACCAGCTGGTTACCCAGGTTATCACGCTTGGACGCGCTCTCGTCCTGGCGGCGGTCGATCAGTCACTGCTCGATGAAGCCGCGCCGTTCATCGACCGCCGCGAGGCACCAACCTTCATCACCTTGGCGCAAGCGACAACGTTAGAACACCTGACGGCTATTATTGAAGAGTTTATGAACGCCGCGCGCTTGCTCAACCGGGCCCAACTGACAGAGTTGCACGTCGAATTAGCGATCATCAAAGTCACGCACATGGCAGGCACCGACGCCGGTCCGACTACACCAGTATCGTCGCGAGCAGTCA
>JACRFO010000126.1 GCA_016217865.1 Candidatus Kerfeldbacteria bacterium
ATCAATGGGCAGCCCCTCACGCTCATTGGCTACCACGGCCTGGTCACGGGCCTGGCAACTGTTGAGCTCGACATCCGGCGAGCCCACGAAAAAGGTGAAACGGTCATAGTCTTTGCCCATACCGGTGCTGAGTACACACTCCGGTTCACCGCTCGTCAGCAGCGTGATTACCGCCGCCTTATCGACGCCGGCGCAGACCTCGTCATCGGCTCCCACCCGCACGTTGTTGAGCCACTGGAAATCTACCGCGGCAAGCTCATCGCTTATTCCCTCGGCAATTTCATCTTCGACCAGTACTTCTCCACTGACACCCAACAACACCTCATGGTACAGTTACAAGCAACGGACCGACAGTTCACGTTTCGGCTCACCCCGCTCATTTCTGTTCGCAGTCAAGTCCGATTAGCGCCAGCCAGTATTGGTCAGCGGTTGCTCGATCGTCTGGCCCGCGACTCGGTTGCGACATCAGCACAGCGGCAAACCATTCGATCTGGCACCATCACTCTCTCACGATAAGCTCTATGCGTACCGCATCAAAAATCTGGCTGCTCTTAGCCGTAACATTCCTGCTCGGCCTGCTCGGCGGTTACTTCCTCGGACCGCGACAGTAAAAGACCCTCGAATTGCTCCGGGGGTGGCCGTCAGGCGGTGACGATGGGATCGATCGGGGTGGTCGCCGTACAGGTGTTGCAGACGAGACAGCGGGTCGGCGTCTGGGACAGCCCGTAGGGCACGACTTTCTCGTACATCCGCCCCGGGCAGTTCGTGCTGTCGTTCATCAGCTCCTCGCAAGGCTCGCCGTTGTAGTAGGCGACGATCCGACGCACACCGTAGACAGCCAGGATGACGAGGGCGAGGCCGATACCGATGACCAGTTTCATGGCAGGTTCCCTCCTGAAACAGCGCGGACGACTGGATACGGTGACCCTAGTCGTTCCCTCGGAAAACGTCAAGAAAACAAAGAACCCGTGGCTTCGCGGCACGGGTGGAGGAGCGAGGTGGCAGCGTGTGAGCTACCGGTAGATCGACTTGAGGTGGCCCCAGGTCGAGTTGTGCGTCGGCGTCGCGCAGTCGATGTTCATGGACAGCGTGATCGCCGTTCCCCAGGTGCCGAACTGCGCACCCGGTGAAGCGAGCCCACATGAACCGTCGAGGAACTCCGGGAAATCGACGGGCTTGACGCTCGCCAGGTCGGTGGACCTGGTCTCCCCGAGACCGAGGCCGTTCGCGATGCCGAACGACAGCGCACAACCACCGATGAAGGTCCCTGACGTCGAACCGTTGATGGTCGGGTAGCCGCTGGGCTGGAAGTTGTGCACGGGCACGGTCGTGTGCACGTGGGTCACTCCCAGGTTGGCCACCCCGTCGCCCCAGGGCCAGCCACCCGCGTAGAACGTCAGGGTGCCGCCGTTGAAGGTCGAGTAGTAGTCGACGGTGCCGTTGCCCGAGGCGTTGAAGTTGTTGACCACCGTGAAGTTGATGTTCTCGGTGGCGCACGTCAGCTCCCACTGGGTCCCGAGGGCAGTGCCGTTCCAGGACTGGGCATGCAGCACGTGCGGAAGGCCGCTGTTGATCCCCGACCGCCAGGTCGAGGCGCGCCCGGTCAGCAGCTGGCCACCGATGTCCGTCGACACGTACGTGCCGTTCACGGGGTTGGCGTAGGCCGGAATGGCCAGCGCGAGAGCGAGGGTGATGAGCAGCAGCGGGGTCGTGTAGCGCTTCATCTCTGCCTCCTACGAGCGGATGGAGTGGGCGTGATTGCCCTGTTGCACTGTAAGCGCTCCGTCGGAAAAAGATGATGCTAGTCCCAACGAGCCGACGGAGCGTAGCAATATTTTCCCTCTTTGTCAATCCTGCTTGTGACGAGGACCGAAACACGATACGATACCTTCGTCATGGATAACAAAGCCGCTGCCTTCCCAAAAAACTTTTTCTGGGGCGCCGCAACTAGCGCGCACCAAGTTGAAGGTCATAACCACAACGACTGGACCGAGTGGGAGAAACTCGGACGCGTGAAGAATGGCGAGGTCTCCGGTCGAGCGGCCGGACACTACGAACGGTTCGCAGCGGACTTCGATCAAGCCCGTGAGCTTGGCCATAACGCCCATCGACTCTCAATCGAATGGAGTCGGATCGAACCAAAACCCGGCCTGATCGACCCAGACGCGATTGCCCACTACCGGGCTGTGCTCCAGACCTTGCGCGACCGTGGCCTTGAGCCGTTCGTCACGCTGCATCACTTCACGAACCCGCTCTGGATCGCCCGGCGGGGCGGTTGGCGATCGCATGATACCGTCGACTGTTTTGGGCGCTACGTCATGGCGGTTGTTCGCGAGCTCGGCGACCTCGTCACCTACTGGATTACCATCAACGAACCAACCGTCTACTCGACGAATGCCCACCTGGCTGGGTACTGGCCACCGGAACAGCGCAACGTCGCCGCCGCCTGGAGCGTCATTCGCAATTTCGTTGAGGCTCACCGTCTCGCCTACCAGATCATTCACCGGCACGTCCCCAGTGCGAAGGTTGGCGTCGCGAGCAACTTGAGTAACTTCGTCCCGGTCCGACCACATCACCCAGTTGACCGCTTCTTAGTAAAGTTTGCGCACTACTGGCACAACCAGTGGTGGCTCGATCAAACGTATGTCGATCAAGACTTCATCGGTTTGAACTACTACTTTCACCACCCGTTGAAGTTTGCCTGGTCGGGGTGGCGGAATTGGTTCGTCCCGCGGCCGCAAGGCGATAAACCGTTGAGCGATCTCGGTTGGGAAATCCATCCCGAAGGCCTTGGTCAGCTCCTGACCTTCCTCGGCCACTACCACCGGCCGATCATTGTGACCGAAAACGGGGTGGCCGACGCCAACGACACGCTTCGGACTGACTTCATCCGCCGGCACGTCGATCAAATTTCCGCCGCGCGCGAACGAGGCATTGATATCCGCGGATATTTCTACTGGTCACTCCTCGACAACTTCGAATGGCGCGAGGGCTTTACCCCACGCTTCGGCCTCATTGATGTCGACTACCAAACACTCCGCCGAACGGTTCGGCCAAGTGCCTACGCATACCGCGACATCTGTCAGCGGAACGGAACCGTTTAGCGCGCTTCAAGATTCGTCACTCCGACCGGGGCCATCAGGTCAACCGTGGTACACCACTGCGTCAACGGCGGTCGGCTAATGGTCGAACCGCAGCTGTTCGCGTCGGTACAGGTCCGCGATTGCGAATTGTTTGAACAACTCGACCAGTCCGTGCACGACCAGTTTTCGCTGCAGGCGGCCACGTTGTTCACTATCACAGTGATTGTTGTCGCCGTCGTACTGTTGCCCGCCGCATCGCGCGCCACGGCCGTCAATGTATGCGATCCGTTCGCCGCTCCGGAGGTATTCCAGCTAGTACTGTAGGGTGCAGCCGCATCCTCGCTCCCGAGGTTAGCGCCATCGAGCTTGAACTGGACGCCGCTGACGCCGACCGCATCAGAGGCGTTCGCTGTCACATTCACCGTGCCGGAGACCGTCGCCCCATTCGTTGGAGCGGTCATGGAAACGGTTGGGGCGGTGCTATCACAGCTCTGGGTCAGGGCCGGTCGATTCACTGTTGTCCCACAGTCATTGGCATCCGTGCACGACCGCGTTTGGCTGTTGTTCGTGCAGGCTGACCATGCCCCGCAACTCCAGGATTCGACGCATGGCGGTGGTGGCGAGTTGCTGTACGGCTTGGCCCCGATATCGGTCCCACTCGATCCGGCGCCGCGGGCTGGCGAGGTCGACGCGATCGTGAAATCACCAGCTCCGGGATTCGTCATGAGCGGGTCAGTGTTCAGTGAGTTCGCGTCGTCTCCGGTCGCGCTGCGCCACTGGGCTAGGGTGGTATTGCTCACGCCGTTGACTGTTCCGAATGACAGCGCCCCGTTGCGGTTGAAGAAGAGGTTGTAGTTACCAGCATACCGCGAAGCGCGCCACTGATCGTACCCAAAGACTTGGCTGCCGCCGTAGCTGAAGATGTTATTGGTATAGGTGTCAGCTGGCGGCCCCTCTGTGTTATTCCCTTGAAGTGATTGGAGACTACCATTCCCGTTGTTGTAGAAGGTGTTGTGGTCGTAGGTGTTACCGTAGTCACCACCAACGTACCCGAGTAATCCGGCATTCGAGGAAAAGGTATTGTAGCTAAAGAGGTTCCCCGTACCGACGGCTGAGCCATAAAACGCGTACTCATTGTCTGTTCGGAAAATATTGTTGTAAAACGTATTACGCGATGGGAAGGTTTTATCGACATTTCCTGAAGCAATCCACAGGGCCGGATGGTCGTTGGTCCAGAACGTGTTATTTTCAAACACATTATCATCCGCCTCGTCGCGTAAATACAGCCCTAGCGTTGTACCAAATGCACGAAACGTATTATTTCTGATCGTGTTATGCGTGGCGCATCGAATCCGCACGACAGCTGTCGCCTCCGGTGGCGGGTCATTACGGTAGTTATTCACTGTGTTGCCAGTTATCGTGCCATCAATTCTCGCGCAGGGGTGAGCATTGAATCCAGCAATTTCAATCAGCACTTTGGTATCATGCCCAACTTGGCCGGTGACCGTGTTATTCGTGATGATCGGGCGAAGTGGCGGCCAGGCATTATCTGAATTGTTCACCTGGATACCGCCTGAACTGACGGTGTTGCCAGAAATCGTGATGTCATCAGAACCATTGACACCAATGGTGTTGGCGGTCAGGTTTTGGATGGTCACGTGGTTCACAGCATCGCCATAGACCCGGATTTCACCGTTCGTCGTAAAGTTCGTTAAGGTAATATTCGACGGCGTACCACCACCGAGGTCGGCTACGTCGAAGGCCTTGTAGGGCGTCGTAATGGTTTTGCCATTTCCATCGAAGGTGATGTTCGAATAATTACCACGAATGTAAAAACAGTCGCCGCCCGAACTCACGTCGTTCGCTAACCGGTAACTGCCGCTGCTCGTGATCCCTTGGCAGGACGTCAGGTCAATGACGCTCTGGGCTTCGCTTCGCCAAGCAAAGCCGACAGCAAGGACGATCCCAGCGGCAATGATCACGATTGGGATGTGACGAAAAAACTTCATTCGACCATTATTATAACACAATTCTCACCTTCTGTAAATATGCAATTTCATTCCCCAGCTTATCCCCTTGAATGCTTGACGGATGCTCGTCGTTCATGTACTCTACGTCCTGCTAAGAAGTAGCTCAATCGCCTCAACATCTAACTCTACCGAATGCAGAACTTCGTTCGAAAGGAGATTGTCGCCGGCTCATAG
Organism: Candidatus Kerfeldbacteria bacterium; assembly: GCA_016217865.1. GTDB lineage: Bacteria > Patescibacteriota > Patescibacteriia > SBBC01 > CAIJZX01 > CAIJZX01. The sequence goes on from JACRFO010000126.1 coordinate 5,288, forward strand.
GGCCCACGTTTCATGCCCTGCATTTCCGAGCCGCCGATCAGGCGGTTTTTCAGTCCCACGCACCTTCTACACCCCGAATCAAACATCAAACGAGCGACAGAAGCGTTCTGTCCCTGCTTTGATCCTTGATTCTTCAACGAAGGGAGCCCGTGAGTAACGTCCCCTGGCGCGATACCGTCCGCCCGGGACACTGATGCAGCGCGCAGCGTTGCACCTGATCGCTGGCGGGCTCCCGCTACTATTCCTCCCGCAAAGGGGACGTCGCGCCGTAGCGGACCGACCTGGGAAAGGGCGACCCTCCGACGGTCATCCGTCTGGAGCTGTACCCGACTACTGTGTCGACCGTCTCCCACGACCTCGTGGCGCGACGTCCCCGCGAGGATATCTCTCTTCATCGCCGCGGCTGTGAACCCATGGGAAGCCCGCCCGCTGGGGTGGCACACTCCGCACAGGATGTGCGTGGGCCATGATCGTGGCAGCCGTCCCGGGTCAGGGTATCGTAACGGTGACTGGAGCGTCCTCTGGTCCTCTGTAACGGTACTCTGCCCGGGGCGGAGTAATAGTGGTCGGTCAGACTGGAGTGTGGGTGCGCGAGAGCGTCCGAGTTAATCCAAGGATGGTCTGCGGACCTCCCTCGCGAGGGTTCTCGCCACCCCACTCCGGTCCATTGATCGTTCCTTCCTTCGACGCTAGTGCGTCACCCGAGTTCACCGGTCAGCCACGACATTGAACTCGGCTGATTCCAGTGGTGTTGATCGCGCAACTTGAAAACTGAATAAACGGTAACGCATCAACAACAATGTAAGTGTAAGTAAGAGACAATCGGAATTGCCAACACCGTTGGTGGTTCTGGTGGTCACACACGTCAAATGTCCCGAAGCGCTTTGCGCTAGGGACGTGTCCCGATTTCTGTCAGGACACAAGGGCGTATGGTGGATGCCTCGACATTCATGAACGATGAAGGACGTCGGAGCCTGCGATAAGCTTCGGGGAGGTGGCAACCAACCTTTGATCCGGAGATGTCCGAATGGGGAAACCCACGGCGGCAGAAATACCGTCGTACCCATGCCTGAATCTATAGGGCATGTGGAGTGTACCGAGCGAACTGAAACATCTGAGTAGCTCGAGGAAGAGAAAAAAACGTCCCGCTCTGCGGGACATATTCCCTTAGTAGTGGCGAGCGAAACGGGAACAGTCCAAACCTATAGAGTTTCTTCCGCAAGGGAGAAAGGTTCACAAGACCGTATATTCTGTGGGGGTTGCGAGAGAGCAACGTCTAGAGCTTGTGATTCTAGGAGTAGAGCGCATGTTGAATTATTTTCCGGCCTGTTCAAGTAGTAGGGTCGGATAATGGTTTGACCAGTCCATAGTCGAAGCGGTCTGGAAAGGCCGGCCATAGACGGTGATAGCCCGGTAGGCGAAATGGACCCTCAAAAGCTTTACTGGTTGCTTTCCTCAAGTAACACGGGACTCGTGAAATCCTGTGTGAAGCCGGGAGGACTAGCCTCCCAAGACTAAATATCATGAGTGATCGATAGTGAACAAGTACCGTGAGGGAAAGGTGAAAAGCACCCCGGTGAGGGGAATGAAATAGTATCTGAAACCATATGCTTACAAGCAGTTGCGGTCCGCAAGGATTGCAGCGTGCCTATTGAAGAATGAACCTACGAGTTGATCTATCCCACGTAGACTAAGGCCGTCCAGGCCGGAGTCGCAGTGAAAGCGAGCCTTCAATGGCGCCCGCTCTTATGTGAGCTTGGCGATGTCTTCGGATGTCGTCACGCTCACGTTTGAGCCCGTGGGCCGGATCAGACCCGAAGCCGGGTGAGCTACCCATGACCAGGATGAAGCGACGGTAAAACGTCGTGGAGGTCCGAACCCGTGAGTCGTGCAACGCTCTGGGATGAGTTGTGGGTAGAGGAGAAATTCCAATCGAACTCGGCGATAGCTGGTTCTCCGCGAAATAGCTTTTGGGCTAGCGTCGCGTGTTTCCATCTGGTGGTAGAGCACTGAATGGGACGGCGTGGAGCAATCCTAGTCGTTCCAACCAAACTCCGAATGCCGGATGATTAAGCGCGGCAGTCAGTCCGTGGGGGCTAAGCTCCACCGGACGTGAGGGGAAGAACCCAGACCTCCAGCTAAGGTCCCTAAATCGATGCTCAGTGTCAAAGGTAGTCTTGCGGCGCAAACAACCAGGAGGTTGGCTTAGAAGCAGCCATCCTTTAAAGAAAGCGTAACAGCTCACTGGTCAAGCCGCAGGGCGCCGAAAATGTACCGGGGCTTAAGCATCGTACCGAGGCTGAGGATGTCAGAGTCAGCGATGACTCTGGCGTGGTAGCGGAGCGTTCTGTGCGCGTCGAAGCGGTAGAGGTGACTCGCCGTGGAGTGCA
>JACRFO010000127.1 GCA_016217865.1 Candidatus Kerfeldbacteria bacterium
AGATGACGCCGGATGAAGCACTCGTGGTCCTTGAATCCCGGGTCGGTCCGCTCGAGGCGAGACATAACGTCTTCTTTACCTACGACGCCATAGATCGCGCAATTGAACTAGCTCGTCGCTATCTTCATCAGCGAACGCTGCCGGGCTCGGCCCTCGAAGTTCTTGAGCAGGCCGCTGTGCTCGCCAAGAAAGAGCGTGGTCAGAAGACGTTGGTCATGCCGGAAGATGTTGCCACCATCGTCTCGGAAGAAGGCCACGTGAAAGCCACGGCCGTAACGAGCCAGGAACAAGCCAAACTGCTCAACCTCGAGCAAGAGATGCACCAGCGGGTGGTCGGGCAGGATGAAGCCATCACCGCAGTAGCTAACGCACTGCGCCGCGCCCGGGCGGAACTGCGCGACAACAAACGACCGATTGCAAACCTGCTATTCCTCGGACCGACTGGCGTCGGTAAGACCGAACTCGCAAAGACGGTCGCGGCGGTGTACTTCGGATCCGAAGAGGTGATGATCCGCCTCGATATGTCGGAGTACCAGGATATCTCAAGCATTCACCGGTTGATCGGCGCACCGCCGGGCTATGCTGGAACGACCAACGGTTTCCTGACCGAAGCCGTCCGGGCGCGGCCCTTCTCGCTCGTGCTGCTCGACGAGTTGGAAAAAGCGCACCCCGATGTGCTCAATATCTTTTTGCAAGTCATGGACGATGGACGACTGACGGATGGTTCTGGGCGGACGATTGATTTCACGAATGTGATTATCATCGCCACGTCGAACGCCGGAACGCAACACATCCAGAACCGAATGCGCGACGGTGCGGGCGTTGAGACCATCAAGTCGGAACTGATGTCGAGTGAACTCCAGCAGTACTTCCGCCCAGAATTCCTCAACCGGTTTGATTCGATTGTTGTATTCACGCCGCTCTCACCAATCCAAGTCAGTAAGATCGTCGGGCTGATGATCGCCGAAATCGCGAACCGCCTGGCCGCGCGCGGGATCACTTTCCGTGCCTCGGCGGAAGCCATCAGTGAATTAGCCTTGAGCGGTTTCGATCCGCTCTACGGCGCCCGACCACTGCGACGAATGGTCCAGGAAAAAGTTGATAATGCCCTAGCTCAATTCCTCTTGCAAGGCAAACTCGGTCGGCGTGATGTTGCCGTCCTCGAACCCGGCGGGACGATCCGTGTTGAACAAGCCCGCGAGCTCTAGGCGACGGCCGTTCGAGTTGTCGAAAGCAAAACTGGCGTGGTACACTAGTCGCCTATGGCTGAAGCGCAGACTCTCATGGACAAGATCGTCAACCTGACGAAACGCCGCGGCTTTATCTTTCCCTCGGCAGAACTGTACGGCGGTTACGGTGGGTTCTGGGATTGGGGACCGCTCGGACTAAAGTTGAAGAACAATATCAAGAACGCCTGGTGGCGGGATTTCGTCTTAGCTTGGCAGGACGTCGTCGGACTCGACGGCTCGATTATTACCAATCCGAAAGTCTGGGAAGCGAGCGGCCACGTCGCCAATTTTGTTGACTCGCTCGTCGAGTGCTTGGCTTGCCATCGTCGGTTTAAAGCGGATGATATTGATGCAGTCTGTCCGGTCTGTGGCGGAAAACTCTCGCCGGCGAGGACCTTCAATACGATGTTCACCACGAATGTCGGACCGGTCTTGGAAACAGCGAACGAAGCCTACCTTCGTCCGGAAACGGCCCAAAGTATCTTCGTCAACTATGACAATGTGCGCCAGACGATGCGTCTGAAGTTGCCGTTTGGGATCGCCCAAATCGGGAAGGCCTTCCGCAACGAAATCACACCCGGTAACTTTATCTTCCGTTCGCGCGAGTTCGAACAAATGGAACTCGAGTACTTCGTGCTGCCGGAAACGTCAGACGAATACTTTTCCGAACTGGTCGATCGTTGTTACAACTGGTTCATCCAACTAGGCATTCACCCCGATCACCTCCGGAAGTACCCATACCCGAGCGGCGAACTCGCCCACTACTCGCGCGCAACGACGGACATCCAATTCGCTTTCCCGATCGAGAAGGGTTGGTCGGAACTGATGGGCGTAGCGAACCGCACCGACTACGACCTCCGTCAGCACGGGAAAGCTGCGAAAGGCGACGAGCAGGCTTTTGCTACTCCCGTCGGCGATGACAGTAGTAAGAAGGTTGTCCCATACGTCATCGAGCCGTCGATGGGTGTGGATCGGGCCGCCTTGGCCTTCCTCCTTGATGCCTACGAAGAAATCGAAGGCGGACGGACCACAACAACGGAGAGTGTGAAGGAAACCGAAATTGTCCTCCGCTTGAACAAGAACCTCGCGCCCTACCAAGCTGCCGTCCTGCCGCTGTCGAAGAAGCCGCAGTTAGTGAAAACAGCCGAGGAAATTACTCGGACGCTCCGCCAACACTGGTCAACGGACTACGATGAAACCTCGTCGATTGGCAAGCGGTATCGACGGCAGGATGAAATCGGGACGCCCTTCTGCATCACGGTCGACTTCGATACCTTTGAAGGTGGAAAACGGCCAGCGGGAACCGTTACGGTCCGCGATCGAGACTCGATGGCCCAAGAGAATATCGCTATTCCTGAACTCGTTGATTACCTACGGGCAAAACTGGCATGAAACGCTGGTTCATCGCCGCGGTGTGTCTGACCATCGGCCTGACGGCCCGGACGGTCGCCGCCGAGGGGTTGTCGTATCCGGATTTTCAATCAGACATTGTTATTGGCACGGATGCCTCAATCACCGTTACCGAACGCATTACGGTTGAGTTCACTTCGCCTCACCACGGCATTTTCCGGACTATTCCTTTTCGCTTCACAACGCTTGATGGCAGCGAAGCGTCGATTCCTATCACCATCAACAGCGTTCGTCTTGACGGTGCGGACGTGCCGGTCACATACACGACCTCTGATACTGACCTGACAGCAAAAATTGGCGATGCCGATACGACCATAACTGGACGGCACGTCTATACGGTGTCGTACGTTGCTCAAGCGGCCACAAATTTTTTTGATGATCATGACGAATTGTACTGGAATGCAACCGGAACGTCCTGGGATGCGCCGTTGACGAATGTTACCGCAACGGTGACCTTGCCAGTCGGTATCGTCGATGCGGCCACGGTCGAGACTGCCTGTTACACCGGACCATTCGGTTCGACGCTGCAGAACTGCGAACAGACGCAATCGGCGACGACGGCATCGTTTACTGCGCACGATTACTTAACGATTGTCGTGGGTTGGCCCGTTGGGTTAGTGACAAAACCGGAAAATTTCGAAGCGTTACGCTCGCAAGGGACGGTGGTAGCAGCCACAGGAGTTGATCCAATTGTCATCCTGGTGTTTGCTATTGTTGGGGCTGTCGGCTTGGCGACTGTACTCATATTGTTTTTGCGTTGGCAACGATCGAACCGGCTCCGCAAACCTATCATCCCGCAATACGAGCCGCCCCAGGACGTTCGTCCGGCTGAAGCATCGCTCTTGGTTGACAGCGGCGGCGAGAGCAAAGTCATCAGCGCCACTATTGTCGACCTCGCTGTTCGCGGCTACTTGCGCATCGAAGAGACGACATCGGACACCTGGCTGGGACTAGGCCATGCCCATAGCTACGATTTCGTTGAGCGCCGTAAACCTGATGCAGCACTCCGGCCATATGAACATCAATTGCTCGAGGCGCTCTTTCGCCAGCCAAAGTATCCGGCGGTTGACGGTCGGATTTCACTGCGTACCTTCAAGGTTCATCAGACGAAGACCTATGAAGCGTTTGAGAGTGTCACCGAGACCGTCGAAAAGATCGGCCTCGAACGCGGTTGGTTCGCCCACGGCCAGGGCTTGATGGCCATGTTTACGTCGATGACGCCAACCGGGGCGGAGCTGCTGTGGCACCTCCAGGGTTTTCGATTATTCCTCAAAACTGCTGAACGGTACCGCTTACAATGGCAGGAGAAGAAGGGGATCTTCGAAACGTACCTTCCGTATGCAATGGTCCTCGGCGTTGCTCACCACTGGAGCGAAGTGCTTGGGCCGCTCGTGACGACGCCTCCGGATTGGTACCGTGGTGACTTCTCGAATGGGTTTTCGACCGCTGTGCTGTGGACGTCGTTGAGCGGCATGTCGACCCAGATGTCGACGAGCGCGGTCAGTGGGGCAGCCTCTGGCAGTTCGGGGTTCAGCGGCGGTTCATCGGGTGGGGGAGGCGGCGGTGGAGGCGGTGGGGGCTGGTAATGTGCTATACTATGGGCGACACCAATTGAAACGCTATGCCAGTCATCGTCGATCCCGAATCAGTTCTGCCTGACGCTACCAAGCGTTGGAAACCGTCCCAGGTGATGCTGTGGTTGCTCTACCCGGTCATCTTTGCCGTTGGTCTGGTGATTGGTATCGTTATCGGTATCAAGCAAGGCCAAAACTCAGCCAATACGAACCAGACATCGCAGACCCAACTCAACACGTCTGTCATTCCGAACGCGAACACGCGGATTGTCACGAATACGACCAACGCGAACACGAATGTCAGCAATGCGTTCTTGAACATCAACACCACGGCTCTCGGTAATGCTGATTCGCTGAAAATTGACGCAACCACCCAAGCCCAGCTCAACGCCCAACAGCAGCAGGACATTGACCGGCTGGTTGACAGCACGGCCTCGGTCACCGACCAAGTGCGTCAACAGGACGTCATCGCTATGAAGTACACGATGAAAGCGTACTTCAG
>JACRFO010000012.1 GCA_016217865.1 Candidatus Kerfeldbacteria bacterium
GTGTTGAAAAATGCTGCACTGTTCGTATTGTTGTTCACCGTGGCGTTCGCGACGAGTTTGAGCGGTTGGTTCGTCGTCGTCGATCCGGCGATGCCCTCAACCACACTCGTGGCGGTATAGGCAAGCGTCGATCCGGCGTAGAACTTCATCTGGTGGAATTGATCGTTCCACTGCACCATCGATTTCGCGTCGGTCACAGCCGCTACCTTCAGCGGCGTTCCGTAGGTCGGCGCCCCGCCGCCATCGCCGTCAATCGGCATCACAAAAAAGTACGCGAGGCCAGCCGCGACGAATCCCAGGCCGATAGCCACGCCTAAAACAACGTTGGTCATCTGGCCAACGGCACTTAACGTACGAGTCTGTTCAGTCACCTCCGAACCTACTCGGTTTGGCATATATTTTCGCTTATTTTACAAAAACCGCGATAAGTATACCACAAAAATAGCATTCTGGCAAGTCAGGATTGCAGTTTTTGTGGGCTTTTCGTGGCGTTCGTCTTACTTCCCTTCGCTGGGAGCCTTTTCAGACCAGTGAATTTTGTGGAAGGTGGCTTTCGTCGCTCGGCCGTCCGCGCCGAAATCAACACTGATGCGTCGGATGCTTTCGATCGTGATGGTCCGGTTTGGCAAAACGATATCAAACCCTCCACCAAACGACTCGCCCACTCCGGCGTTCAACTGCCCCCATGTTTGCCCTTCTGGATGCGGGACCGTCGCTAAGGCTTCCAGTACAGTTGGGTCCATCGTTTCGAAGTGCGCCCACGGCTCGTTCGAACCGTCTGCACCGCCAGACACCGTTTCACCGATCGTTTCCAAGACCGACGGCGCTTGAATGCTCATTTCGCCAATTTCCGGATCATTCCAACGCAATCCAACCGTCACCGGCATGCTCGGGTGTTCGCGACGCGCGACCTTTCCGACTTCCGCCGCGTCCGGACTGGCCTCAATCGTGTCGAGTTCAACGTACGATTCGGCGTCGGGGTACTCGAAGGCAATCCGTTGGCGTTTATCGCCATGTTCTTGGACAACGTTGAGCGGCCGCCCATCAATATCGCGTTCAACGATCTCACGTTTTGTCTGCTGGCCTTCTGGACCAACAACGAATTCGTTCTCGCCAACGCGTTCCCAATTCTGAAAACCGTAACGAGCTAGCTGTTGTTCCTGTTCAAATCTTGGATGGCCTTCGTCCATAGTATTGATCGTTACTTGGCTGGATGAAAATCTAAAGCGAGGGAATTGATACAGTATCGTTGACCGGTCGGTTTTGGTCCATCGTTAAAGATATGACCAAGGTGAGAACCGCAACGCGAGCACTGCACTTCCGTGCGTTGCATGCCGAGACTGCTGTCCGTACTCGTTTGTACATTAGCTTGAGCCGCTGGATCCCAGAAACTTGGCCACCCTGTGCCCGAGTCGAACTTCGTATTCGAAGCGAATAATTCCTGACCGCAGACGGCACAGACGTACATGCCAGCGGCGGACTCGTGGAGGTACTTCCCGCTCCCGGGCGGTTCAGTCCCTTTCAAGAAGCAGACGTTGTACTGCTCCGGCGTGAGTTTCGCTTTGGCTTCGTCGGGGGTAGGTATTGTGGCTTGGTTCATACCATGAGTATAGCACGAGCCGGAGTTCTGTTCAGGTCGACTTGACGGTCGTGGCGAAGATCGCTATCGTCAGGCTATCGTATCCACCCCGGAGGGACCCATGGCGACGATCGTTTCGTACGGTCTGGCCGACGGTAAGTACACCATCAGCACCGACGACCATCGAGGCATCATCGTTGCACCGCACACGCTGGTGATCGTTCGCGAGGCGGCGGAGGAACACTGCTACCTCAAGCAGTGGTACTGGTGGCTCGAAGTCTTCGCTGGCGTTCTCTATCTCAACCAGCGGAGTCGCAATCAAGCCGACCACTTCTCGCTGCTCACGCCATACGGCGCGGTTTCAGCCAGCGACAACCTGACCGAGTTCGTTCACTCGGCCAATCAGCTTCTCCCCTCGCCCCCGCTTCCCGCGGTGGTCTACCCCTCTTGAACCAAGGGGTCTTTCTGTACAACCGTACCCAAGAATTGCCGGCACTCACTTGGTGAGGAGAAGACGTGCGCTTGAAAACCGCTGGCGATCGCCCGGGCGACGTTGTCAGGGTTGTCATCAATCAGCAGACACTCACCTGGGAGATACACCTGATTCTGGGTCATCGTCTGATAGAAGTCCGCGTCTTCCTTTGAAACCCCAGCTTCACAGGAGAAGAGAATACTGTCGAAAAACGTTGGCAAGTCGTAGGCATTGCGAATCGCCGCGAGTTTATCGAGCGAGCAATCACTGAAGAGTCCGAGTTGGATGTGCGGATGGATCTCGTTCAGAAGTTGCCACATCTCACGAATCGGATCGACGTGGAGAATGTACTTCTTGCCAGCGGTAGCGGCCGCTGCCCCGTAATCGTGAGCAATGGCCGACCAGAAATCAGTCGGCGTCATCCGACCGCAGGCATAGGCATAGCCGGAAGGTTTCACGGTGGCGATGACAGCAGGGACATCAGGCCGTCTGGCCGCCGCGGCAATGGTCTCCAAGAGTCCGGCGAAGTGTCGTCGGTCAAGGACGCCGTGATAATCGAAGTACACGATCTTGACCATGGATCCAGTATACCACGATTTCCTTGGCAATTGACACGCCAGTCTGGGCGGTGTAAGGTCGGCGCACGAAACGCTCCACGTACGGCCAGCCTCTGGAGGACACATGGATAACCGCGTGTTACGACCAGGAGTGGTGGTCGTCACCGCTCCCACGACGCTGTTCGGTGAAACGGACAAGGCCAACGAACTGACGACACTCCTCACGGCGTGTCGGCAGGCGCGTCAGTCGGTCATCATCGACTGCCAGCGTCTCGAGACGACTAACCTCGAGGCCCGCGGCCTCATCGTTCAGCTGACCGAGCAGTTCGCTCACGACGGCCTGGCGCTCATCCTGGTCGGTCTGACGAAACGCCAGCAGCAGGCGTTCGCGGTCAACCGGCTGACGGAATCGTTACGCCTGGCCGACGAGCTTGGGGCCGCCGACCGCCAGCTCGCCGAACAGCCCTAACCCACCGCTCTCCCCCGGAGCGGTTTTTCTCAAGCAGAAAAAAGAGCGACGAGGTCGTTCAGGAGTCGCGCTGCTTCAGCGCTCGGGCCTTCTGAACGATCGCCGCTGCTTGCCGCTTATCTCCGCGATAGATGGCGTCGCGGAACTGCTGGGACAGCTTGAGAAGCTCTGGCACCAACCGCCGCTTGGTAGAGGTGAAGTCGGTCAGGTCCGGCTGGTTGATCCGCTGGTTCTTCCGTCCCACGGTTCCCTCCTCCTCCGGTCACATCACCAGCCGCATTCGCCAGGGCTTGATGTCGTAGTACACCCGGGCTTCGTTGTACATCTCGTGGAGACTGACTCTCACCAGTTCGGGATGATACGGCGACTGGCGCCGTTCGAGCCGACGAATCATGTCGACCTGTTCGGCATCCAGTCCGAAACCGGTGGCCAAGCCGAGCTTACAACGCCGGCCGAGCATCGGCAGTCCGTATAGCAGGCCATACCACAACACTGCCCAGGCAATCAGGGCGGTCCCCGCTCCAACGCGCCACAGACGCACCACGGTCATCACCTCCCTTTCGAAGAGCGTTACTGTGCCTTCGTCTTATACCTTTCCGGCCGGAACGTCAAGCACCGAGCTGATCAAGCATTTCCACTTTCCGTTCCGGGTTGGCCCTTTGGAACTCCGCCAGTGTCGCCGCGTCAACGAAGTGCACACGGACACCATTCTCCTGCATCGCGGTGAGCGCCGAGTCGTAATCAATGCGTTCAATCGGCACAACCGCTTCCTGACTCGTCCATTCGCTGCGATGATGCTCATCGCGGTCGTCACGACCGAATGACTCGGCCGGCAGAACATAGAGCGTGCCGCCATGATCGAGGGCCGCAAACTTATCGCGGTCGGCAAAGAGTGCAAAGGCCCGACCGTTCACCCGCCCTGATGCTGACCATGAATCATCCTTCGGCAACATGAACGTTGAGGCCAGGTCTTTCTCGGGCGTCGCGAAGACTACCGCTCCTTCGGCCTCGTCGCGAACCGTTTCCGCCCGCGGCTCGAGTCGTTCAAGGTGACGATTTGCCGAGGCGTGGTAGAACAGCGGGGGCTTCTCGGTTTCTGGTTGTCGTTCGCCAGTTTCGTTCATAGTCTAGAGTGAGATACCAAGAACATTGTACTTCGCGTAGCCGCCGCCGTAGCAGCCGAAGTTTGGGTTGACAACGCCGGGTTTGCCATACTGGCAATCGAGGATTCTGGCGTACCCGATTCGCAGTCCAAACCAGCTGTACATCCCCACGATCGCTTCTTGCGTATCAGGGTTGTAGGAATCAACGTACTCCGACGGCTGGGCGATCAGTTCGAGGAGCGGCGCTTCCCAGGCCATTTCGCCCTCGACTTTCAATTCGCGGAGAATGGACTGATCAACGGACGGATGGTCGTGGCGCAAGTAGCGCCCGCCAATCGCGCCGGCAATGAGCACAAGGATGACGCACCACATCGTGAGCTGGCGGTAGAGTTTTAGCATTATCGGCGCCGTTTCAACCACCACGCCTTCAACGGACCTAGCGTGAGGGTCGACAGGGTCCAGCCCAGCGTTGGGATAAGGGCGGTAAGCCACGGGCGACTCGCCCCAATCA
>JACRFO010000013.1 GCA_016217865.1 Candidatus Kerfeldbacteria bacterium
CTCGACGATTTCGGTCTTCGCGCGCATAACGATTGCGCCTTTACCGGTTGCGTACGCCGCTTTGATATCACGCTTATTGTAGATAATGCCGCCGGTTGGAAAATCCGGACCTTTCACGAACTCGGTCAGATCATCAATCGAGGCCTGGGGGTGTTCAATCAAGTGGCCGACCGCATCGATCAATTCGTTGAGGTTGTGCGGTGGGATGCTCGTCGCCATACCGACTGCAATCCCAACCGTGCCATTGAGCAGCAGGTTCGGGAGTTTCGACGGCAATACTTTCGGTTCTTTGTGTGAACCGTCGTAGTTCGGGACAAAGTCGACAGTATTCTTGTCGATGTCCGATAGCATTTCTGTCGAAATCCGGTCGAGTCGGGCTTCGGTGTACCGCATGGCCGCCGGGCTGTCACCATCCATCGAGCCGAAGTTGCCTTGACCATCAACCAGCGGGTACCGCATGGCGAAGTCCTGGGCCAAGCGGACCATCGAGTCATAGACCGCGACGTCACCATGCGGGTGGTATTTTCCAAGCACTTCGCCGACGACCGTTGCCGACTTGCGGTATTTCGTCCCCGGCCGGAGCCCGATGTCCCACATCGCGTAGAGGATTCGTCGGTGGACTGGCTTCAAGCCATCACGAACATCAGGCAATGCCCGCGCGACAATGACGCTCATCGCGTAGTCGAGGTATGACTCCTGCATTTCCGTGACCAGCGGCCGCGGTTCAATTTTACCAAGGGCGAATGTGGGGGTAGGTTCGGGCATAGGCGTCGTTACTGCTGAAACTGCGGAAAGATTTGAGAATCGAGGTCGCGCACTTCCTGCTCGGCGGCCGAAACTGGTTCCTGACCAGGGAAGCGTAACGACGTAATCTTATGGTAGATGTCTGTGAGGAGGTTCTGACCAGTGCTGCCCGAATGCATTTCCAATTGCAGAACCGCTAGCCAACCGATGAAGAGGACGGCTGCACCGCCGCTGACGAGCCACCACATCAACTTCCGCCGCTTGGCTTCCGGCCAGGCGTGAACAGGTTGGCGGAGGGCTCGGACAGTTTTCGAAACAACCGGCAGGGGCGACGTTTTTGCTTTTGGCGTGCTGGGGTTCAGGTCGACTGGCGGACGACTGACGGGAGGCAATTGTCGATCCACCCGGACACGGACGGGTACGGCAGTTGAGAGTTTAGGAGTAGCGGCAGTCTTTGGAGGCATGGCGGGTTATTCGCGAGCCAAGACGACGACCTGCGTTTCTTCGGCCGGCAGATCGCGCTTAATGATTTTATATTTCATTTGTGGTTCAATGTTCTTCGCCCCGAGTTCCTTCAAGAAAGCCGCTGCGTCGCTGTACTTCGCAGTTCCGCCGGACACTTTGTACTGGATAGGGATGACGATGCGCGGTTCAATTTGGCTGATGAGAGCTGCCGCCGCATCGGCATCCAAAACAGGGCCGCCGCCTACAGGAATGAAGAGGATATCGACGCCTTCGAGTTGGGCGAGTTCGCCATTATCCAACTTACTGTCGAGGTTGCCGAGGTGGCCCAAGCTCATATCTTCGGCCTCGATCCGGAAGTGGACCCGCTGCGGATCTGTAGCGAGTCGTAAACCGTACACGAAAATCCCCTGGCGCTCGTACTCGCCCGGCGTGTTGATGACGAAAGGTTCGCCGCCTACGGACCTCACGTCACGGCCGTCAGTTTGCGTCAAGGCGACGATGGAGGCGGATTGTCGGGTTGGCTTCAGCTCCGTTTCAGCAGACGGCGGATCAATCAAAATGACCGTGTCTTTAACTTGGATACGGACACCCGCTTCGCCCAACCAGGAGATATTCATAGGACCACGAAAAGACAGCTAGTGAACCCCAAAAGTATAGCAAAAAGCCGAGCGCTTGGCAACCGGCTTTTTGGCTTATTTGTGGGTAAATTCAGGCCTTATTCAGCCGACCTATTTGTCCTCGGCCGTACCCCCAAACGGATCGGTGACAGCCGGGGTTGACCTGGCCTGAACCGGTGGGCCAGACGGGGGAGAAGTTGATCCTGGGTCGGTTGGGTGCGAGGGTTTTGGCGTACCCGGAGCGAGGTGGTCGTGCAATACCTGTTCGATAGTCGAAGTAGTCGGTTCGCCGGTGACAATGGTCGTTGCCCCAGCCGCTAGCCACTGCTCGCGCTTCTCTGCCAGAGGCGTTGGGAGGATAACGAGGACACGGCCCAAGCGGGGACGAATGTGTAATCCAGCCATCATCACGCCGGATAGCCGATCATCAACCTCGCGGCCGTCGATGACTGTGGCCACAGAATTTCTTGCAAAAGGAGTGCCACTTCGGACTGTATCAGCATTCGCTTGGACGAGGTGAATGTCCAGGTGCTGCTCAAGTTGAACCACGTCGCCTGGTTCAAGCGTACGCCCAATGTAGAGGACTTGCCGTTCGTGGTGCGCCGCGGCCAGAGGGGCAATCGCCCCAAGGTGGTCGGCAACTGGCGTTGTGGAAAGCGGAGTAATATACCCACCACTGAAACTTATCGGTTGTACAGCCGACCGTGGTTGCGCCGCTGCCGCTGGAGCCGCGCCAGGTGCCGGTGCGATACGGTTGAACAGCGAATTCAATCGGTCACGACGTTGATCGAGCCGAGAACGTTCGGCCCCATCGTCCTTCGGTTTCGCTTCTTCGGCAGTTTTCACTTTGAGCTCCTTGAACATGGTCTTCGCCTGTTGTTCGATTTTTTCCTCGCCCCCTTTGCGGTATTGGTACTTCAAAGGGTTGCGACCAGGACGATCGGCGGTAACTTCCTTGGCCGCACGGAGCAATTCTTTTTCTAGTTTCATGATGCTCTCGGACGTTTGCAGTTTCTTCCCGGCGTTCGAGCGGGTCAGGAAATCGCGGGCATCACCGCCAAGGATTTTCCCCTTTGCTGCCATCTGCCGAAGTCTAGCCAGCCGGAGTCCGCTTGGCAGCCACTTCGTTGCCACCATCCGTTTCAACTCGCCCTCTTTCTGCTGGGCCGTACTCAACATTGGCTTTGGGGGAATAATTTTCTTCGGGGTTGAAGCTCCGAGCCCGCGGCGGGCCATGAGCTGGCTGGCCATATTCGAAACGACGCTACCAGTCGTACTGGTAGAGCGGTTCATGAGTGAGTCGATTTTCCGGCCGGTAAACCTTGCCATGACCATACTATGTCACAAAAAACACTTTTTGTCAATCAAATGACCATTAGCTCTTGTAATAATCGTGGTGATGCGCTATAGTCTGCGAGCATTTACTTCTCAAAAACGTTCCTCTTTTCTCCTGACGCTCGAGCGTCGTCAGGGCCCAGGCACGGGTTAAACAATTTACGATGATGACGACACAACCAACGACGACTCCATCCGAAATGGAGCAGTTGCTGCAGGACGACTCACTCCCACGCCTCCCCGGTGTCGGCGATATTGTCGAAGCGAAAGTCCTGTCAGTTTCGAAAAATGAAGTCACCCTCGATATCAACGGTATTGCCAGCGGTATCGTCCGCGGTAAGGAACTGATCGATGAGTCAGGTGAAACGGCCGATCTGAAAACCGGCGACACGGTCAGCGCAACAGTCCTGGAACTGGAAAACGAAAGCGGCCAAATGGAACTCTCGTTCCGCTCGGCTGGTCATCAGAAAGCCTGGGATGAACTCATTCGCCTCCAGAACACTGGCGAGGTCATTGATGTCCCCGTCATCGACGCAAACCGCGGCGGCTTGATGGTCAAAGTCAACCGGATTGACGGTTTCCTCCCGGTCTCGCAACTGACACCAGAACACTATCCGCGCGTTGAAGGTGGCGATAAACAACGCATCTTGGAAACCTTGCAAAAATTTGTCAGTCAGACGATGCGGGTCAAAGTCCTTGATGTCAATGAAGCAGACGGCAAGCTCATCGTCTCCGAGAAAGCGGCCTGGGCCAAGGAGCAAGCGGCGATTGTGGCCGGCTACAACGCTGGTGATGTGATTGACGGGAAGGTGACCGGGGTCGTCGACTTCGGCGCGTTCGTCGAATTCGGCCAACATCTCGAAGGGCTCATCCACATTTCCGAACTGGCCTGGCAACGCGTCGACAACCCACGCGATCTCGTCCAGGTCGGTCAGCCGATCAAGGCGATGATCATCGGCATTGATGGGACGAAAATTTCGCTCTCGCTGAAACGCTTGTCTGATGATCCATGGAAGAAAGCAGTTGAACGGTATAGCGTCGGACAAGTGGTTGAAGGGAAAGTGCTAAAACTCAACCCCTACGGCGCATTCGTCGAGCTCGATCCGGAGATTCACGGCTTGGCCCATATCTCGGAACTCTCGAAGAAGCAGATCCGGAATGCTTCGGAAGTGTTGAAAGACGGCGAAACTCGCGCCTTCAAGATTATCTCGATTGAACCGAACGTCCACCGGCTCGGCCTATCGATCAAAGCGCTCGAAGACGGTGCTCCAACGACGGCCGAAGGCGAGCGAGTCTCCGACCCCGCGCTGGCTGGCGTTAGTCTCGATGAACCAGCGGCTGTTACACCGGTACCAGTCGAACCAACCAACGATCAACCGGCCTAAGGACCTGGCCAAATACAGCACGGCCCCGTTACCGGGGCCGTGACTTTTCGTATCCATTCGCGTATACTGTCATGGCTATGGCCTTGCTTGATCTGCAACACATCACGAAGACGTTCGAACTTGGAGATTCGACGGTCCACGCCCTCGAAGATGTTTCCCTGGCGGTCTCGGCCGGTGAATTTGTTGCCGTGATGGGGCAATCGGGTAGCGGCAAATCGACGCTGATGAACATCATCGGCCTTCTTGACCGTCCCACGAGCGGCCAATACTTACTCGATGGTCAACCGGTATCGCTGTCCATGTCCGACCGTACCCAAGCGCGATTGCGCAGCGAGTTCATCGGTTTCATTTTTCAAAACTTCAATTTGCTGCCCAACCTCGACGTGATGGCAAACGTGGCACTGCCGTCGTCGTATCTAGCCCGGCGGCAGAATGCAAAAGCGAAGGCGACGAAGTTGTTGGAGATGGTCAACTTGGGTCACCGGCTGCACCACCAGACGAGTAAATTGTCCGGCGGTGAACGGCAACGGGTTGCGATTGCCCGGGCCCTCATGAATGACCCGAAAGTCGTGCTCGCCGACGAACCGACCGGGAACCTCGATTCGGCATCGGGCGAAGAAGTGATGAAAATTCTCCTCGACCTGAATCATCGTGGCACGACGTTACTGATGGTCACGCACAATGAAGA
>JACRFO010000014.1 GCA_016217865.1 Candidatus Kerfeldbacteria bacterium
ACTCGAGCGCGCGGGTTGCCAACAGGCTTGGATCGTCAACTCGGCTAACTTCGGAGGACAAGTCGCTGAAACGACTGCCAACAACATCGACGCTGCTCGTTGCGGTGTTGCTCCAGATGTTTGCGCCAACC
Organism: Candidatus Kerfeldbacteria bacterium; assembly: GCA_016217865.1. GTDB lineage: Bacteria > Patescibacteriota > Patescibacteriia > SBBC01 > CAIJZX01 > CAIJZX01. The sequence goes on from JACRFO010000014.1 coordinate 132, forward strand.
CAGCCGCGGCTTTGCCGTAGTTCGTTTGGTTTTTCGAAACAGCGCCCGATTGGGCGCTGTTTCATTTAAGGCGATTTTTTGCTATTCTTGATCCAGACATACTTTTCCTCGTATGAGCAACAACCGCGGTTTCACCTTGATTGAACTCCTCGTCGTTATCGCCGTGATTGGTATCCTCTCGGCGATCGGTTTTACCTCGCTGTCCGGCGCGCGGGAAAAAGCGAATGACACGAAACGGAAGACCGACGTGTCATCAATCCGCACAGCGCTGTTACTGTATTTCGACGACCACACCAATCACTACCCGACGGTCGCGACGTCGGGTACAATTGAGGCCGCCAGCGGTAACCTTGCCACTGCGCTCGTGACCGAGTACATGCCGAATATGCCGGCGGCCACAGGGGTCATTGCTCCCTGTACGAACGCGAACATGTACTGGTACGTCGCTGATGGGTCGAGCGGAACGGCAAACGACGCGACCTCGTATGCAGTTGCCGCGCAATTGGAAATCGGTGGATGCCAACGCGCCTGGGTCGTCAACGAATTCTACGCTCGGGAAATTGATGAAGTGGCAATTAACGGGATTGAAGCAGCGCGGTGCGGTTCAGTTCCGGATATCTGTGCCGCAATTGCTCCAGCTTCTATCTAAGCAATACCCTGTATGGCTATCTCGATTGCACTACCTGACTGGTTACTCTGGAGCGGCCGCGGTGCGCTACTGCTCCTGCTGTTAGTGGCGTCACTGCTGGTGGTGCGTGGCCAGCTCGCCCGGTACCCGCGGCGGCGGTTCGGACTGATCAGCGCCGTAGCCGTCATCCAACTACTTGTCATTGCCACCTTCGCGTTCGACTACTGGGACCGGCTCGTCAGCGCTCCATACCTCGCTTTTTTGACTGCACACAACAGCCCCTTCTTCACCGGGACGATTTGGCACCAGTACCAGACGATGCTGGCGGGCTGGGCGTTTACCGCCGTGCTGTTCATCGCGTGCTGGTACTACTTCTTGAAGAGAAAACATGGGGTCTTGCTCGATGAGTTTGATGTGTTTTTGTTAGTCGTCGGCGCCGCCGTTGTCGGCTGGCCGTCTGCCCTGGTATTCCTGGCGGCCGTTTTTGCCTTGACGGTGCTGGGGATGGTCATTCTCGTGTTGCTCCGGAAACGCTCGGTCCACGACCGCCTGATCGTCACGCCGTTTATCCTCCCGGCGGCGATGCTGACAATTCTGTATGGCGACTGGCTCCTTCTCTGGACCTATCTCGTGAAAATTCGTTTCTGAACCGCGGGGGCCGTGGCGCCAGGGGGTGATTGTGGTATACTAGAACCATGAAACATACAGGAAAACGCACTGGATTCACCTTGACGGAAACCCTCATCGTTGGCGCCCTGTTCGGTACGGTGATCATTGCCGGGACGCTGCTGTTGAGCGTCGAGCGGGCGCGAACGCGGGACGCGAAACGGGTAGCTGACATGGTCCGTCTGGCCGCCGGTTTTTCGCTGCTCTACAGTCAAAAAGCCAGCTACGCGGACGCCGCCACCGGATGTCCAGCCGTCAACGCCAATCCAAACACCTGTACGCTCGGCGACGTCGTGAGTGGCCTCGGCCAAATCCATGACCCGGGGCGCTTCGCCTACATCGTCACCCAAGTCCCGAACAAAGATGATTTTGGTATCACCTTTCAGCTTGAACGGAATTACGGCGCGTTGTTCGCCGGGAAGCATGTCTTGAGCAAGTCAGGAATACGGTGATGCTATTGATCGACCGGTGGTTGCTCGTGGTGCTCGCCGGCGCCCTCGGAGCCGCGGTTGGGAGTTTTTTGAACGTCATTATTCTCCGGACGCGGCTGGGCGAATCATCGGTGCGCGGTCGTTCGCGTTGTCCGCACTGTGGCCGCGACCTCTCATGGCTTGAACTCATTCCGGTTGCCAGCTTTGCTTGGCTGCGGGGGCGATGCCGCCATTGCCGAAAACACATTTCCTGGCAGTATCCTATTGTCGAGGGTCTAACGGCCGCGGCGTTCATCGGCGTTGTGCTGGCCCAGCCGCTCACCTTGTTGACGTTGTTGAGCTGGATCGTCGCGAGTTGCTTGCTCATCATTGCTGTCTACGATTTCCGCTGGGCGCTTCTGCCTGACGGTTTTACCTTATCCCTGGCGATTGTTGGGCTAGTGAGCGCCCTCGTTGGTGGTTTGCCACCGCTCGAGGTCCTCCTGGGCGGCTTGGCCGGGGCTGGATTTTTCGGACTACAGTACGTCCTCTCGAAGAAACGCTGGGTCGGCAGCGGCGATATCTTGCTCGGCGGCGCCCTGGGGTTGCTGTTGGGTTGGCGGATGCTCGGGTTGGCGCTCTTCCTGGCCTACTTCATCGGCGCTCTCGTGGCGAGTGTGCTCCTGCTCCTCAAACGGCAACATGCCTCGGCCAGTATCCCGTTTGGTCCGTACCTAGCTATTGGCGGGTATCTGGCGTGGGTGTGGGGGACGGCGATCATGAATTGGTATGCACTCCATGTCTATTTCTACTAAACGACATCCCGGGTTCACGCTGATTGAGTTGTTGGTGACGATCGCCATCATCGGGATCCTGACGGTGATTCTCTTCTCGAATTTCGCGAATGACCAACCGCGCAACGCAATAAAGTCAGCCGTTACCCAACTCGTTTCCAATCTCCAGAGCGCCCAAACCGCCGCCCAGTCCGGCATCATCCCCTCCGGTTTGAGTGACACCGCGGCTGGGTATGGGGTAGCGTTTCGAACAGGCGTGAGTGAACTCGGTAGTTGTCCGTTGGACCGTCGGTACGTTGTCTTCGCTAACCTGCCGAAAGTCGGGGCCGACCAAATCTTCAACTGCAACCCGGTTAATCAAGACCAAATCATCCGTACCGTCAGTTTGCCGTCCGACACGGTCGTCATCCAGTTACGAGATTCAGCCGGTAGAGCCACCCCTTGGCTGTATGTGATCTTCACCTACCCGACCGGCACCGTCAGCTTCTCCCACCAGAATGGAACATTCGACGACGCTTCGCCGACGGCCGAAAT
>JACRFO010000015.1 GCA_016217865.1 Candidatus Kerfeldbacteria bacterium
AACACGACGTATTATTTCAAGATATACAACTACGACAAGAGCGGGAACTTCACCCCGAGCAACGAGGTCTACGGTTTGACCATAAACGGAAACCCGGCCATGGTCACCCTGAACCCGATAACCGTGAAGACCGCCACCTCGGTCACTCTCAACTGGACGCAGTCCACTGACCAGGACTTCTCCTCGTACAAGGTCTTCAGGTCCGTGAACCCGAATGTATCCACCAGCGAGACCCAGATCGCGGACATCCCGAACTCCGGCCAACTCACGCAAATGGACACCACGGTCACGGAAAACGTGACGTATTATTACCGGATTTTCGTTGTGGATAAGAAAGGCGCCGCAACCGGCAGCAACACCCAGGCGGTCACGGTCCCGAACGGCACGCCCGGAGCGCTGACCCTGAACGCTCCGACCAACGTGACCCCGACCAACGCGACGTTGAGCTGGTCGCAGGCGACTGTCAACGATTTCGCCTCATACAAGCTCTTCAGGTCTGAAAACCCGAACGTGGGCACCACGGACGTCTTGATCGCGATGCGCACCGTGGTCACCGAAACCACATTCACTGACACCACCGAAGTCGAAAACCACACATACTACTTCCGCGTATTTCTGTACGACACTTCCGGCACCTATTCCGACAGCAACACCCAATCGATTAAGAAGCCCAATGCCCCGCCACCCACCATCATCCTGAACCCGCTCACGAACATCACGCCGACCTCTGTCACGCTGAACTGGACCCAGCCCGCGATCGACGACTTCGACTATTACAAGATAGTCAGGACCCTCTTCACCGGAACCTCGACCACGGATGTGGTGTTCCAGCCCATAACCAGCATCGCCACGACGACGTACCAGGACACCACCGTGCAGGAAAATTCGAATTATCTCTTCAAGATCTACGTCTACGACAAATCCGGCTCGAGCACGCCGAGCAATTCCCAGTCCCTCGGCGCTCCGAACGGCCCGCCTCCCGCCTCGACCCTCAACGCCCCGACGAACGTGAGTTCCTCCTCGGCCTCCATCTCCTGGACCTCGGTCGCGATCAGCGACTTCCTGGCATACAAGCTCTACCGCTCCGACACTGGCTTCGTGGACACGAGCGACGTCTATCTCATAAACACCTTCACGAACATAAACACGACCTCGTTCATCGACACGACCCTGGCCGAGAACACGGCCTACAAATACCTGGTCTGCGTCTTCGACAAGACCAACCTCGGCACCAAGAGCAACGTTCAGTCGATAACTACGCTGAACGCCTCACCGCCCACGATGGCCTTCAGCCCTTTCTCCACGGCGCCGACGTACATAGTGGTCAGCTGGACCCAGACCCCGATCCTGGATTTCTCGAAATACGTGCTCTACCGCTCCGACACCAGCACCGTGGACACGACCTCGGTGAAGATCCTCGAATCCACGACCAAGTCGACGACCTCGTACACGGATTCGCCGCTCGTCGAAAACAAGACATATTACTACCGCATCTATCTATTCGACACCGCCGGCGTGTGGTCGCAAAGCGGCTCTCAGTCCGCGATCACCGCCAACGGCCCGCCCGCGGCCGTGACCCTCTCACCCCTGTCGGGCGTCACCTCGTCCTCGCTCACCCTGGCCTGGACCCAGTCGAACGAGCCGGACTTCGCCTCGTACAAGGTCTTCAGGTCCACGACTCCGGGCGCGGGCACGACCTCGATCGAAGTCGCCTCGGTCACGACCAAGACCACCCTGACCCAGAACGACACCGGCCTGACGGAAAACACCATGTATTACTACAAGATTTTCGTATACGACACCGGCGGAAAATACGCCGGCAGCAACGAACAGTCGGCCACGACCGGGAACTCCTACCCCCCGGCCGTGACCCTGAGCTCGGTGGCCAACACCAGCCCGGCCTCGGCGACCGCAGTCACCATCAACTGGACCCAGTCCGGCGCCGCGGATTTCTCCTCGTATAAAATCTACAGGTCGACCAGTTCGACAGTCGGGACCACGGACGTGCAGAT
>JACRFO010000016.1 GCA_016217865.1 Candidatus Kerfeldbacteria bacterium
ACGGTGGTTGTCGATCGGACCGATGCTCTTTCAACCGAGTGAATTAGCAAAGTTGACGTTCGTGCTGTACCTGGCGGCCTGGTTCGAACGGCGCGATCACATCATCGGTAGTTTTCGTGAAGGACTCGTACCGTTTCTGGTCACCCTTGGACTGGTGGGCGGCTTGATCCTGTCCGAACCTGACCTCGGAACTACGCTGATCATCATTTTGATATCCCTGACGCTCTACTTCATCGCCGGCGGTTCAATCAAGCACTTGAGTGGGCTAGCTCTGGTTGGCTCAATCCTCGTAGCCCTAGCCATAAAACTCGAACCTTATCGAGCCCAACGGTTTACGGTCTTCCTGAATCCTGAACTTGATCCGCAAGGTATTGGTTACCACATCCAGCAAGCCTGGCTAGCGATCGGTTCTGGCGGATTGTTCGGCTTAGGTCTCGGGCACTCCCGTCAGAAATTCAATTACTTGCCAGAACCGGCAGGGGACTCGATTTTCGCGGTGATGGCCGAAGAGCTCGGCTTTCTGTTTGTCCTCCTGTTCATCTTTGCGTGGGTATCTGTTACCATCCGCGGTCTGCGGATTGGCCGGACGGCTCCTGATCGTTTCGGTCAGCTCGTTGCCACCGGCATTACTGTCTGGTTAGCTTTCCAAACATTCCTAAACATCGGCGCCCTATCTGGGCTACTGCCGCTCACTGGTATTCCGCTCCCCTTGATGAGTTACGGCGGTTCCGCCATGATAGTGACCTTACCAGCTATTGGCATCCTCATGAACATTTCGCGCCAAACCAGCCGCTCTACACGACGATCATGATTCGACGTATTGTGCTCACCGGCGGAGGAACAGCCGGATCCGTTACACCTCTCCTCGCTTTGGCCGATCAACTTCGGCGGGTGGATTCACAAGTGGAGTTGTTATTCATCGGGACGACGGATGGTCCGGAACGTCTTCTTGTCGAATCGGCCGGAATTCGATTCCGCGCGCTCGCGGCCGGTAAGCTCCGGCGCTACTGGTCGTGGCGGAACCTTCTTGATCTCGGAAACATTTGGTAAGGATACGTCCAGTCGCGGAAAATCATGCGTGAGTGGCGACCACAAGTGGTCGTCTCGGCCGGCTCGTACGTGTCGGTTCCAGTTATCTGGGCCGCCCACCACCTGGGCATCCATACGCTCATCCACCAGCAAGACGTTCGCCCTGGCCTAGCGAATAAGTTAATGGCGCCGGCGGCTGATCGCATCACCGTGGCTTTCGAATCGTCGCTCAAAGATTTTCCCCGTCGGAAAGTGACATGGACAGGCAATCCGGTACGTCCGTCAATTTTTCAAGGTTCAGCCGCGACTGCCCGGGAAATTTTTCACTTACCAACGACGCAGCCTGTACTCCTCGTGATTGGTGGCGGGACGGGTTCGGCGCACCTCAACCAGGTCGTTGGGTCAGCCGCCTATAAACTCGTGCGCCAGTGGTCAGTCATCCACATCACCGGACAACAACGTGACTTTCCTGAACTTCACCATGAACACTATGTCGCGACACCGTTCTTAACCTGGCAGATTCCACACGCCTTAGCGTTGGCGGACCTCGTCATTTGTCGGGCGGGATTAGGAACGTTCTCGGAACTGGCTGCGCTGGCGAAATCAGCTATTTTCGTTCCCATGCCCGACAGTCACCAGGAAGATAATGCGCGGGTGATCCGTGAAGCCCAGGCCGGAGTAGTCATTCCACAGTCTCGTTTTGATCAACAACGCCTGTTGGCGGAGACTGACCGCTTACTTGCGGCGGCCAATGAGCGAGCGACACTCGGGCAACGCCTCCACCGGTTCTACCGCCCGAAGGCACTTGTGGATTTAACGGATGAAGTCCTTCGCCTAACTGCGCAATGACGATACCCAAGCACATCTACGTTCTCGGTTTGGGTGGTGTCGGGGTTTCGGCGGTGGCCAAGTATTTTCTCTCGCGCGGCACCCGTGTGGTTGGTTCTGATCCGCGGCGAAACCCGCTGATCGACGACATGGTGAAGCTCGGTGCAACGTACTACGCTGAAGAGGATCCTGTGCACCTTGATGAACGGACCGAGTTGCTGGTGTACACCGATGATGCGCACGAGGATCATCCACTTCGACAGCGAGCTCGCTCCTTAAACATCCCGTGTCAGTCTTTCGCCGAAACGCTAGGTCAGATCATGGCCGACTATCCGCAGCGTCTCGCGGTGGCGGGGACGAACGGGAAAAGCACAACGTCAGCGCTCACCGGTTTGTTGCTAGCCGACGCGGGACAGGACCCTACTGTCTTCGTTGGGAGTCGGCTGACGGAATTCAATGGAAATCTTCGACTTGGTGGCCCGGGAATCTTCGTGGCCGAGGCGGACGAGTATCGCGATCACTTCCTTCAGCTTCACCCGAACCAAGCGGTCATCACTAACATCGAGCTCGATCACGTTGATTACTTCGGCAACAGGTCACGACTCGAAAAGAGTTTTCTCGACTTTGCTGCAGACATTTCACCTGGCCGACTCGTCATCAACGGTGACGATCGCGCCCTGCGCACACTGTGGCCAAAAGCTGTCACGTTTGGTAACGGATCAGCGGATGCAACGATCAGTCACGTCAAGACCGGAGCGGGCTACCAGGAGTTCAGTCTCGCATGGCGTGACCTCGACCTCGGGCGTTTTACACTCCATATTCCGGGCTCGTTCAACATCATGAACGCAGTGGCGGCGATGACCGCGTCGTTGGTTGCCGGCGCGTCGCCGACAACATTCGCCAACACGCTGGCGAATTTTCGTGGTATCTGGCGGCGTTTTCAAATCTTGACTGCCCCCACCTCGGCCGTGACAGTGGTGAATGACTACGCTCATCATCCGACCGCCGTTCGAGTCACGCTTGAGGGCGCCCGAGCATTTTTCCCGGGCCGTCGGATTGTGGCTGTCTTTCAACCGCATCACCATAATCGATTGACCGCGCTGTTCAACGACTTTACCCGCTGCTTTGCCGCCGCTGATCGCACGGTTATTGTTGAGACCTACACGGTGTCTGGCCGCGAGCCGGCTGTAGCCGATACGAAGAGTAGTCAAGAACTCGCTGCCGCCCTTCAGGCGCAACAACGCCATGCCGAGTACGCGGCTGACCCGCTGGCGGCGGAAGCGTTCTTGCGGCACATCGTTGAACCCGGCGATGTTGTCTTGATAATGGGAGCGGGAGATATTTGGCACATCGCTGAATCACTCGCGGCAACCTATGCATAAACCAGCCGGCCTCCAAGAGAACGTCACGCTGGCTCCCTACACGACCCTGAAGATTGGCGGTCCGGCGCGATACTTCGTCATCGTCAAGACCGCTACGGAAGCGGAAACGGCGGTGACGTGGGGGGCGGCACGCCAGCTACCTCTTCGCGTCCTCGGCGACGGAGGGAATACGCTCATTAGCGACGCCGGGTTTCCCGGATTGGTTATCATCATGAAGAACGATCAGTGTGCCTGGGAGACGCCAGCGGTCCTGGCCGGCGCTGGAACGAAAGTCGGGCAACTGATCGCGGGCGGACTGCAACGCGGACTAGGTGGCTTGCAGTGGTTGATTGGCGTCCCGTCGACAGTCGGCGGTGCGTTGTATGGAAACGCTGGCGGGCATGGCTGGGGACTCGGGGATATGGTGGAATACATCGACATCATCACCCACGCTGGCGAACGCCGGCGGTTGGCTCGTGCCGATTGCGGTTTTGGGTATCGGACGAGTGCGTTCAAGCAGCATCCTGACTGGGTTATTCTCCAGGCCCGACTGCAACTCAACAACATCGATCCGACGGCTGAACGTAAACTCATGGCGACGACAACGGCGCAGAAAAACGCCGCGCAACCAACCTCGTTGCAATCGGCCGGCTGCATGTTCATGAATCCGACTGTTGAAGCCGAAGCGTTGCCGGATGGACTTGGCGCGCATGTGAGCGCCGACGGGAAGATCTCAGCTTGGCGCTTGATCACAGCAGTTGGGTTGCAAGGTTACCAACACGGGCGAATGCAAATTTCCCCGAAACACGCGAATTTCATGATTAATCTGGGTGGGGCGACCGCCGATCAAGTCGTCCAACTCTTGAGTTTAGTCAAACAGCGCGTCCGGGATACGGTCGGCGTGCAGCTGCACGAAGAAGTGCAATACGTAGGGTTCTAAATATTCAGCCGGAATGTGCTATACTCCTAACCTATGAATATCACCATCAGCGCCAAAGATTTCAAACTGACGCCGGCGATTAAGGAATATATCGACGAGAAGTTCAGTCGGCTAGGAAAGTTTCACCCCCAAGTTCAGCGCATCGGTGTGGAGCTCGATGTCGATCGAAATGTCACCAAAGGGAAGAAGAACCGTATTGAGGTTTGGGTGTACTTGCCCGGACGGACGGTCGAAGCTGGTCTGAAGGCCGAACACATGCGTGAAGCGGTTGATCTTGTTTACCCGAAGATCGAACGCCAACTCGTCAAGCTGAACGAAGAACGTCTCGCCCGCCGACGTGGCCGGTAGTGATAGCTCGGG
>JACRFO010000017.1 GCA_016217865.1 Candidatus Kerfeldbacteria bacterium
AAGAGGTCAAACAAGTCTACTGGGACTCTTGGAAGCTGATGCTCAAAGCGGTCGCGCTCTACCGCGACGGATCAAAACTGTCGCAACCGCTCAATAGCACGAATGAGGAAGACGAGATCGCCCTCCTCGGCGGCGATGCCGAGGACAGCAATCCAGTAGTCACGCCGCAAATGATCCAAGATGTCGCTGCGGTCCGCGCCGTGAAACAGAAGATGCCGCCGAAGCGCGTTGGTTGGACCCAGGAAGCGGTTGTTGGCGGGCACAAAGTCTTCGTCCGGACCGGTGAATACAACGATGGCCGGCTCGGCGAAGTCTTCATTGACATGTACAAGGACGGTGCGGCCTACAAGTCGTTGATCAACTGCTTCGCCATTCTTGTTTCGAAGAGCTTGCAGTATGGGATGCCACTCGAAGAACTGGTCGATACCTTCACCTTTACTCGCTTCGAACCAGCCGGCCCGGTTCAAGGCCACCCGAATATCAAGATGGCCACAAGCATCCTCGACTTCATCTTCCGATTACTTGGGTACGAGTACCTCAATCGCGACGACCTTGTCCAAGTCAATCCGGACCATCCAAACCATCCGGTTCAGGCGCAACTCCCAGGAACCGCTGAAGTGGAGAAACCGGCGCTCAAACAAGAAGTGAAACAGGTCACGATGAGTGCCAGCGAACCGGACACTCGGATAACCGCCAAGGCCCAAGGATTCACTGGCGATACCTGCACGAACTGTGGCTCGATGAAGATGAAGCGGAATGGCTCGTGCCTGCTCTGCATCGAGTGCGGCAACACCACTGGCTGTAGCTAATAACGACGACACCAAAACACAAGGTGCCGACCGGCCGTTGAAAACGGCCAGTCGGCACCGCTCGGTCATCCATCAATCTCCGTAATCGCCAATACCCGCTGTCATGACTACCCCAGAGCGATTTGAACAAGAGCCACGATTTGATGATCCCGAGTGGTACATCAGCGAGTTACGCACCTTGAGTGCGCGCTGGAGTGAGGTCGACGTGAAACGGCCATTGGAGAGTATCGACCTGAGCCGCGAGGATACGCCGGTTGATTTGCCAGCGCCGAATGAACAGGAATTGCGCTTGCGCGAACGAATAATTGCTCAACGCCTGCAGACAGCGGTCGAGCAGGGGATGTTCAACGACGAACAGAAGCAGCGATTGATTGCGGCGTTAGCTGAGGCGGTGCACTTGGTCGATGAAGAGCCGGTCCAAGACAGACTGGTGATGCTGAAGAATCTGCTCGAAACTGGCCGAACGGACTAACCATGCCACCCCGCGTCCCAAAAACATTTCGCACCGCTGATCACGGTCTGGTCCACGCCTACATCGGTAACGGCAAAGGGAAAACCACAGCGGCTGTTGGTGTCGGTGTCCGCGCGGCTGGATATGGTTGGCGGGTGTTATTCCTCCAGTTCATGAAGGAAGCAAAGTGGCCAAGCGGTGAACGCGACTCGCTCCGCCGCCTCGGCGTCGAGGTGCAGGTGATGGGGGAGGGCTGGTACAAAATTCTCAATGATCGGAAGGCCGCCGAGCAACACGCCGGCGCGGCGCTGCATGCCCTTGATGTGGCCCGGGAAAAAATGCACTCGGGTGCATATCAACTGATCATCCTGGATGAACTGGGGTCGGCCGTCGAAGAAGGGTTACTCGAACGTAAACCAGTCGAGCAACTGTTCAAAGACCACGCCAAGAAATCTCCCGCACGACTGACCCACGTGATCTGGACAGGACACAAACGGATTGCCTGGATGCTGAAGTACGCTGACCTCGTGACGGAGATGAAGATGGTAAAACACCCGTACTACCGGGGGATTATTGCAACGAAAGGACTCGACTACTAATGACTTTGAACATCACCGCCTCCCATCGACACCTGCTCCGCATTGGCGGACTCTTCTGCCTCGCGGCCTGGGGGCTTATCCTGCTGGGCTTTTGGCTGATCACAGACCAACGCTTCGCGCCGCTGTGGGCGAGCTCGGCCGGCGCAATCCTAGCGTACTTCGGAACGGTACTCATGCCGCTCATCTACCTCACGCCGCCGATGACGGCCCTCCTACTCGTTTCACGCTGGGTTGACCGGTGGACGTGGACGAACGTGCTTTGGCGGCTACCGATCGCTGCGGTGGGCATGTCGCTGGCATGGATGATCTCGACTCTTGGGGCATCGTCCCTCAACTGGGGGATCTTCGTGGGATATGTACAACAGTTGCTGGCTGAGCCGGCCAGCTACATCATCGCTTTCGGCTGGGCCATCTTCGGATTTTTTATGGACTGGTTCTTCTTCACGCGACATTTCACACCGTCGAAGCTTCCAAACACTCTGAATCCTAGTTGACGGCCTAACGCTCCTTCGATAGACTGATCTTGGTAAGCCGGTGAAATTCCGGCGTGGTCCCGCCACCGTATAACCGGACACCCTTCTGCTTGCGTCGACGAGCAGATAAAGACAAGACCTTCGTGGAAAGGCAGTATTCCAATGGATTGGAAGACCTGCAGTTTCATGACGGCGGGAGCTTATTCGTCTATCTATCTTCCATATGCGCTACTCCAAAGCCCTCCTGCCCGTCGCCTTGAGCCTCCTCTTGCTCGGCGCCGGTTGCAGTTTAACCCAGACCGTCAACGTTTCGACGCGAACGGCTAACACGAATACGGTCGCGAATACGAATGCCAGTACGTCAGTCCGCTACCCTGGCCAAGACGGCAAAAATGCTCTAGAATTGCTCCAGTCCAACCACACCGTTGACGTCTCTGCCCAGGGGTTCGTCAACGCCATCGACGACCGCCAGCCGGCCGATCGACAGTTCTGGGCTTACTACGTCAATGGGAAACAAGCCGATGTCGGTGCCAAAGAATACCAAACGAAAAACGGCGACCAGATCGAGTGGAAACTCGAGTCGTACTAAGGTCCGTCGCCAATCGTCGCGGGTGACCCGCGCGTCAACGGCCCGCCGGCTACCAGCTGTTGGTGTACCGCCGACGGCGATCCGCGCTGCGGCCGTGCACCAACCGGTGAGTGTGCGAACAGCCCTCCCGCAAACCGCGGCTTTGGTGGGGCCGAAACCGACGATCAATCGTCGGACGTGGCGAGACGTAAGCCTATCGTTACTGTTAGCGGCCGGACTCTCGACGGCCTTCCTCGGACCGTGGCAGGTGAGCCATTCGGGGAGCGGCCGCATTCTCGGCAACACGATTACCACACCGCTGGCAGTCGAGGTGGTCATGGCCCAAGGTTCAGTTCACAATCGTCTGACGGTAACAGTGGAAACAGGTACGTTAACCGAAGCCTTGGCGAAAGCCGCTGCCGCTTGGGACGGACCATTCACTTACACCAGCCGTAGCCAGAGCATCTACCTTCAACAATTTCTCACCCTGCCGAACGACCAGACTGGTCAATGGCAGATCGCCGTCAACGGACAGCCAGTCAGTGATCTCACCTCGCGCCCCCTCCTGCAAGGAGACGCAATCAGTCTGACGAGGATAACTACGACGTTATGAATCATCGCGCCTTCACTGTTTCACCCATCGCCTGGGCCATTGGCCTCGTCGTCATCGGTATTGGGTTGCGTATTGCCCGACACTTCGGCGTGATTGATCTACCGCCCAACGTTTCGCCGGTCAGCGCCCTGGCGATGTTCAGCGGGACAGTGCTCCCGCGCCGTTACGCATTCGTCGTACCGCTCGGGTTGATGTTGGCGAGCGATATCGTCATTGGTTTCTATGAGCTACCAGTCATGATGGCCGTCTATGGCTGTTTTGCGTTGAGTAACCTGATTGGATTTTGGCTCCGCCACCGGCGTAACATACGGCGGACCATCGCAGCGGCATTGGCGGGTTCGACAGTTTTCTTCCTGATCACGAACGCGGCCGTTTGGATCTTCCAGGCCATGTACCCGCACACCCTGGCTGGCCTGGGTCAAGCCTATGGTGCTGGATTGCCGTTCTTCCGCAACACCGTCGCGGGGGACCTCAGCTACACGGCCGTCTTCTTTGGCCTCTATCACCTGATCGTGGTATACTCGAAGCAGCGGATTCCGCTGGTTTCCAAGTCCACGATAGATGGCTGACATCCAACGTTATCGACCCCGACGATCTTCGACTCCGGGCGGCGCCTGGCGCCGGTGGCTTGGCGTCCTGATTGGGCTCGGTGTCCTGTTTTGGATCGGAAGCTTAGTTTTCGGTGGCAAACCGTCATCGTCCCAGAACGATAATCAGTTAACGAATGACTCCGACATCAGCCTAACGACGGACAACCGCAACACCAACACGGTCACGTCGAACGCGAATACGGCGACTACGGCGAATACGAATACGGCCGCCCAAGCCGCCCCGGGCACTTGGGAAAATTTTTCTTTGACCTCGTGCCCGAAGGCTATTTCCGAGTATGGAACAAAAAAAGAAGTCGCCCTGACGTTCGACATCGCGGCCGCGAACGATCAAGCCAAGGAAGTTCTCCGGCTCTTGCAGGAACACCGCACTCCGGCTGATTTCTTCGTGACCGGGGCGATGGTCGCCAAAGACACCAACTTCATCAAGTCGATTTCCGACGCTGGTTTCGCTGTCTACAACCATGGTCAAGAGAACAAGGATTTAACAGTCATGACGAACACCGACATCGCCGCGCAGATTTCTAAAGGCGAAGCCGCGATCATGGCGGTGACCGGCATCACACCGAAACCGATGTTCCGTCCAGCGTTCGGCAATAGCAATACCCAAACGGTCAAACTTGCGCGCCAGGCTGGCTACTGCACTGTCCTCTGGACCGTTGATGCGTTTGATTGGAAGAGTGATGTCACGGCCGAACAAGCGAAACAACGCGTCCTCGATAAACTCCGTCCCGGGGCAATTATTCTCCTTCACGCCGGCTATGACATCACGCCAACCTTCCTCAACGACTTGGTCAGCGCGATCAGCGGCCAGGGGTACACCCTTGTCTCATTAGCTCAACTCATGAACGGATAAATGTTTGGTGTCACGAAAAAAGTGAGTTTCTCCGTGGTCGTCGTCTTAACGATTGGCTGGGGTGCTTTCTTTCTACTCTTCATGACCTCGTCTCGGACGCTGTTGCGAGCGGAAACGTTGCCGCTTGATGCCCGGCAGTCATTGCCAGCCGGCGTCCGCTTCAGTTTCGTCACGGACAAGAATGTGTACCGAGCCGGGGATGTTGTCCTCCTGTCACTCCGCAACGACAGTTCAACGGCGATTTGGATGCCGGCGTTGACGGGCAGCTGTCAGCAGTGGTGGAACGTTGAGCGTCTGTCCAATGACGGTGAGACATGGCAACCGGTTGAGACCCGCGCGGCGGCCTGCCAACCAGACCAGCAGCCCTTGGAACGTTTTCCCAGCCACACCGTCAAAACGGGGGAGTGGACCGCCTTGGTCCTGCGGGACCCAGCCTCTGATGTCTTCATCGCCCCACTCTCGGGAAGTTACCGCATCGTTGCACCGTACCTCCGTGGTAAGCAAGCGACAGTGCGCGATTGGGCCGAAGCAAGCCGAACCGTTTCTACACCAGCCATTACCATTCAGTAACCGGTTGACATCACAGCTTGACTACTACATACTGTAGTAGTAATTCATCAACTCATCCACAGCATATGGAGGATATCCCAGGGCCGCGGCCCACGCCACCAACACCAACGAACGTGTCATTGATTGCCACGGTGATGATCAGTGTACTGATTGGCGGCTTGGCCGGTGGATTAGTGGCGTTGAAAATTGATCGAACCAGCCCGACAACGACCTCCGGAACAAACCAGACACGGACTGTTGAAGAGGATTCGGCGACAGTTGATGTGGTGGAGCGGGCGAGTCCAGCAGTGGTGAGCATCATCATTTCCAAGGACTACTCCAAAGTGTACGGACAGGAATCTCCATTCGATAATTTCTTTGGCTTTCCGACGACCCAGCGGCCACAAGGGCAGCAAGAGATTGGTGGCGGCAGCGGTTTCATCGTCCGGTCTGACGGGTTGATCGTGACGAATAAACACGTGGTCAGCGACGACCAGGCGAGCTACACCGTCGTCATGAATGATGGTAAGCGGTATGACGCAAAAGTCTTGGCCACGGACCCGACTAACGACGTTGCGGTAGTGAAAATCGAAGCCAAGGACCTGCCGACGCTTCCCTTCGGTGATTCGAACGGCGTCATTATTGGCCAGTCGGTCATCGCCATCGGGAATGCGCTCGGTGAATACCGCAACACGGTAACGAAAGGAATTATCTCTGGAAAATCACGAACCATCACGGCCGGCGACGCTAGCGGAAAAACGGAAACTCTCGAAGACGTCTTCCAGACCGACGCGGCAATCAATCCGGGAAATTCTGGCGGCCCGCTGCTCGATCTCGATGGGAACGTCATTGCCATCAACACGGCGGTGAATCAATCCGGGCAGTTGATCGGTTTCGCCATTCCCGGCAACGTCGTCAAGCGCGACATCGCCAGTGTTGAAGCGAGCGGAAAAATTTCCCGGCCCTTCCTCGGAGTACGGTACGTCTTGATCACCCAGGCCTTAGCTGATCAGAACAAACTCCCGGCGAATCACGGCGCGCTCATCCAAGCCGATGGTGACAGCGTGGCGGTTGTCCCGGGCAGTCCAGCCGATAAGGCGGGTCTCGTGGAGAACGACATCATCCTCTCGCTCAATGGGTCGGATATTACTGTTGATCACACGCTCACCGGCGCTCTCAACCAACTCAACGTCGGCGATACGGTCAAGTTGAAGGTCTACCACAAAGGCGAAACGAAAGAAATCAGCGTTACCCTTGAAGAACGGAAGTAGATTTCGCCCCGCCTGAAGGGCTGTGGAGAGCGGTGGTTGCGCTGGGGTACCGTTGTAGTAGGATATCCCCATGACTACCCGAATGCCAATCATGCCTGTAGCCGTCATGGCTGGAGCGATTGTGGCCTTCTTGCTGTTTATAGATTTTTCCATCTTTCCGAACAGCCCGTCGAACGGATGGAATTCCTTAACCCGGCGCACCTATCAGAACAACGAGTATGCGTTGCGTTTCGAGTACCCGGCCAGCTGGCGGCTCGTACGGGCTCAAGGCGGGGGCGACGAGATTCCACTCGTTTCCGCTGAT
>JACRFO010000019.1 GCA_016217865.1 Candidatus Kerfeldbacteria bacterium
CCCACTGGGGCAGAGTTACCAAGTAATACGCACATGTCGATGGATGCGACTTTGCGTCGCGTGTATCCGCAGGCCACCGATGATGACATCCGCAAGTGGATACAGCTATCTGACAGCGTTGATGTGCCGTCGAACCTGTTACGTCCGATACCTGGTGTGCTTGAGGTGCTGCCACAGCTAGCAGCAGCATACACCCTTGGCCTCGTGACGAACCGCCTGAAGGCTCACCTCGGTGAGTTATGGCACATCGTCCCATACGAAAAGGACTTCACGGCGATCGCCGCTTTTGAAGATACAGAGAATCACAAACCCGATCCGGAACCGATTCACTACGCCTTGTCGAAACTGGGGACCACCCCAAGCGAAGCCGTGTTCGTCGGCGACGCAATAACTGATTTGCAAGCAGGTCAAGCGGCCGGCGTTGATGTCATCATCCTCGGTCAAGAGTCATGGCCAGGCGCGTTCGCTACGATTGAGAACTTCTCTGAACTCCCGGTAGTTCTAGCTCGCCGCTAGTGCTATACTGGGGAACATGATGACAGGGCGGAACGTTTTCCAGCAGTACCGACGGCTACTCCTCGCGGCGGCAGTCGTGGTTGTTGGCGTGTTGACCGCGGCAGCCGTCTCGGCCCTGACGAAACTTCCGGTGACGATCAGTAGGGTTTCACCGACGATGTTCCGGCCGGCCAGCAGCGGAACGATTGATCTGACAATCACTGGCCGTAACTTCACCCGGCGCTCGGCGGTCGGTCTGAGCCTCGTGGCAGCCAAGCGGGTCCGCTTTGTCTCTGCCACTACCATCGTGGCGACGTTCGATAGGAGCAAATTGTCGGCCCGTCAATATGACCTACTCGTCTGGAACGACCGCGGGGGTTTTCAAGGAAAACGGAAATGGGTGACGGTGTTACCGGCCGTTGACCCCAGTGTCTACGCGGTCGGGGATATCGCCAGTTGTGATTCTTCCGCCGATTGGGATACCGGCAACTACCTCGGTTCGACGACGGGCACCATCCTCACGCTCGGAGACACGGTCTATCCAGTCGGCTCAGCTGCAAATTTCACCCAGTGCTTTGATCCAGTCTGGGGGTTCTTGCGGCCACGCATCCGACCGGCTCCCGGGAACCATGATTACTCAACAGCAAACGCCGCGCCCTACTTTTCCACCTTCGGCGCCGCGGCTGGCGACCCGGCTAAGGGGTACTACAGCTACACCGTCGGACAGTGGCACTTGGTGGCGCTGAATTCGAATTGTTCCGAGGTAGGTGGTTGTGGTGTCGGTTCGGCGCAGTACAACTGGCTGCAAACTGACCTCCAACAGCATCCGAACACCTGTACCTTAGCGTACCTGCATCACCCGCCATACAGTTCTGCCCTGCACGGCGACCAACCAGAGGTTCAACCGCTCTGGCAAGCCTTGGTGGATGGGGGAGCCGATGTCCT
This sequence comes from Candidatus Kerfeldbacteria bacterium, assembly GCA_016217865.1. Taxonomy (GTDB): domain Bacteria; phylum Patescibacteriota; class Patescibacteriia; order SBBC01; family CAIJZX01; genus CAIJZX01. Next base: position 1,441 of record JACRFO010000019.1, read on the forward strand.
CTTAGCGGGCCATGATCATGACTACGAACGCTTCACCGTCATGGATCGGAACGGACAAGCGGCCAGCCGCGGAATGCGAGAGTTCGTTGTCGGAACAGGTGGCCGAAGCCTCTACCCCTTCACCTCAATTCACGCTACGAGCGAAGCCAGGTCGAGCAGCGGTTACGGAGTTCTCCGGCTCACGCTCCACCCGACCTCCTATGATTGGTCGTTCCAACCAGTGGCTGGAAATACCTTCACCGATGCCGGGACGACGACCTGTTCCTAGCTGCCGGCTCATCAACTATCGAACCTCAATATGACCCACCGCGCCCTCACCATTGGCCATATCGTCACCGCCCTCTTGAGCATCCTAGCGGCGTTCTTTGGAGTGTTCAATGTCCTGTTCTCGGACATCTTGACGTCGAACGCCAGATTCGGTGCGTTGGCTTATGTCTTCATCCTCTATTTCATCATCAGTTTCATCGTCCACGGAGTTTGGCGGACCAGGTCTCGTGCCTGGTTGTGGTGGCTCTTCACCCCGGCGGTCTTATTCGGTGGCTGGATTGCTGTGAGCGAGGGGAGCGGGCCGATGTGGTACCCTTGGGCGGTCTTGGCCTGTGTCATCGCGGCCTCGGTCATCGGTCGGCGGGTCTTCACCCCGCACCTCCCGCCAGCTAAGCGATAACGAACCAATTGCCCAGTCGGCTGGGTAGATGATGTTCAATACTTGACATGTCAAGAGTTAACACGTAGACTGTGGATAACCATGTCACCGCTCCGGTTCACCCCCCAGCAACGGACCCTGGTCCGGCTACACAAACTCACTTTCCTGATCGACCGGATCGCTGAACAGGCCCTAACCGAACATTCGAATATTACGTTTGGTCAATTTCGGCTCCTGATGGCGCTCCAGCACCACCGCGCGCTCTCACAGAAGAAGGTCGCCAATTTCCACGGTTTAACCGAGGCGGCGATCAGCCGGGTAGTCGAAACCCTTGTCAAACGGAAGTACATTGTCCGCCAGGCGAACCCGACCAACCGCCGCGAGCACATCTTGATGCTGACTCCGGTGGGCGAGCGGCAAGCGGTGCGGGCGATGGCGACACTCACGAAGACGTTCCGCAAGCTATTCGGGGTTCTGACGGCCACCGAGAATGAGCACTTCAATCACACCCTCGAACGGTTACTGGCCGTTGTCTGGCACGAGAGCCATCACGTCATGACGGTCAGTGGCTCCCGTCGGCCGACTCGACAAACGCGGTAGTCTCCGTTATTCTCAATGCTCATGTCTGATATCATTTCCGTTTCTCAACTCAAGAAGGTCTACGGCGATTTCACCGCCGTTGACGGCATCTCGTTCAACGTCCAACAAGGTGAAACGTTTGGCATTCTCGGACCGAACGGGGCGGGCAAGACGACCACCATGGAAATGATGGAGGGGTTGAAGATGATGACTTCTGGTACCGTTGTGCTTGACGGCAAGAACGTCTCCAGTCACCCGCGCGAGGTCAAAGCCGTCATCGGCGTCCAACTCCAAGCCTCGTCCTTCTTCGACGGTTTACGTTTAACGGAATTACTCGTTACCTTCGGCGCGCTCTACGGCCAACGGGTTGACGCGATGGAACTCCTGCGCGAGGTACAGCTCGAAGAGAAGGCGAAGAAGATGGTCAAAGAGCTGTCGGGCGGACAAAAACAACGCTTGTCGATTGCCGTGGCTCTCGTCAATAAGCCGAAAGTCCTCTTCCTCGATGAACCGACGACTGGCCTTGATCCGCAAGCCCGCCGAAACCTGTGGGACCTGATTGCGGTGATTAAGAAGCGGGGCGTGACGATCGTCCTGACGACCCACTACATGGAAGAGGCGGAGGTCTTGTGTGATCGAA
>JACRFO010000018.1 GCA_016217865.1 Candidatus Kerfeldbacteria bacterium
CGGATCGGGCAAGAACTTCGTTCCGAATAACTACGATTTGAAAGAACACGGGCCGCTGACTATGCGTAAAACACTGGCTGGTTCCCTGAACATCCCGGCCGTCAAAACCCTCTACCTAGCTGGATTGAGTAACGTCCTCGATCAGGCCGACCGCCTCGGATATACCACCATCGATCGAGAAAAAGTCGGTCTGGCCCTGGCGATTGGTGGTGGCGGGGTTAAGCTCATCGAGCACGTCAGCGCTTTCGCCACCATCGCGAACGATGGTGTCCGCAACCCGGTATCGATGGTCCTCCGAGTTGAAGACAAGAATGGTAAGGTTCTTGAGCAGTACAAACAGCAATCTTCCCGCGTCGTTCCGGCCGATAACGTTCACCAACTTGAAGACGTGATGAGTGACAACGGGGCCCGTGCGTACGTGTTCGGCACGAAGAACTCGCTCACGTTGAGCAACCGCGCAGTTGCAGCAAAAACCGGAACGACGAATGATAACCGCGACGGCTGGACGATGGGGTTCACTCCTTCGCTCGCCGCTGGCGTCTGGGTAGGGAATAATGATTACTCCCCGATGAAAGCCGGGTCGGACGGTGTGATTGTGGCGGCACCAATTTGGCACAATTTCATGGAGCGCGCGCTGAAGGGTAAGCCGATTGAAAAGTTCACCAAACCCCCGGCCAATAAGGCTACCAAGCCGATTCTCCGCGGCCAACTCCCAGGCGAGGTCCCGGTCTCGGTTGATAGTGAAACGGGTAAACGGATTCCTGATAGCTGCCTAGCCCAGTGGCCAGCGCAGTACGTGAGCCGGAAGCTCATCAAAGAGGTCCATGATACGTTGTACTACCTCGACCGAGATGATCCGGCTGGTCCAGTGCCGAGCAATCCGGCGGCCGATCCGATGTTCAGTCGCTGGGAAAAACCGGTTCAGGATTGGGCCAAGAAGAATGGGTACATAGCCCAAAACCCAGGTTACGAAAGCTGTACACTCCGCATTGGCACCACCACGACAGCCACTATCAGCTTGAGCATCACCAGCCCGGTGCCTGAATCGACGATCACCGCCAACTCGCTACCGGTGACCGTCTCACTCAGCCCCGCTGGGGTCACGACGTCGGTTCAGTACTCGCTGGATGGCACCGTCGTGGCGACGAGCACCAGCGACCCATTCTCTTCGACGCTCGATTTATCAGGAGTTAGTAATGGCTTCCACACACTTGTGGCCACCGCTACGGACTCCGCTGGGGGAACGGTGGCCGCCCAGCTTCGCTTCAATCTGCTCGTAGGTGGTAGCGCAACGCCAACGGCCTACTTCCTCAATCCAGCTCCACACGAAACACTCTCGAGTGCGAGTTTCCCGCAATCGGTACGGGTTGTCGCCTTCGATCCGGATGGTGTTGCAGCTGTGACGCTCACCCTAAAGAAGCCTGACGGCTCGACTATACTCCTCGACTCGCAAGACAATCCGGCCAACCAAACTGTCACCCTGTCGTGGCCGACTACGGCAGCGGGTCAGTATGATTTAGTGGTTGCTTCGAAAAGCAAAAAGGGTCGGCTGACGCAGAGCGACCTACTGCCGATTATTGTTGGCTCTTAACCGACACGCGTCGAGAGGCGGCGGATGCGCTGACGGCTCCCTCCCCGGCGCAGTTTGTCGTTGACCAGCTCGAGGATTTGACTAGCATCGCGGTAGATGATGGCCGCTATGGCCGGGTGATGGACCACGACTATCGCCGTGTCCGACTTCAGGCTCACCGCCCGCGCGTCTTTGTGTGAGAGTCCGGTAATGTCGTGGAGTGTGCTGTCAACGATCGCAATCGTGTGGGCCGCTTGGAGGACGCGCCGCTCGCTCCCGCCCGCATTCGCCATGAGGCTACCGAGGGATTCCATGTGACTACTGTCGGATTGGCATGAGGAGGTAAAGTGCGTCGGGACGTTTTGGGTTTCGTAAGAGTCCGGGCGAATTCTGATCTTGGAACTCAAGGATGGTGTCGTCGCCACCGAGACTCTGTACACCTTCCAGAAGGTAGCGGTAGTTGAACACCATTTCCAGAGTCGGCCATTCGATGGTTGCTGGGAGGCTGCCCTGGTGTTGGCCGAGCTGGGTGTTCGCCGCGCTCAAGAGAATCTGTTTCTTCTCCGGACTTAGTGTGAGCGCTAAATCATTAATACCTGGCTTACAGAACAAGCTCGTGGCTCGAACGTTCGCCAATAATTCCTGACTGTCGCAGCTGGCCTTGGTTGACCAGGCGGTGGGAATAATTTGGTGGTAGTCTGGGTACTGACCCTCAATCACTCGCGAGAGCACCTCGGTGTCGGGCAAGAGGCATTGAGCCTGGTTGTCGCCGAGCCGCAGCGTGATTACCGTGTCGTCCTCGGGCGTGAGACGAAGGATTTCTTGGGCGGTGCGGGATGGGATGATGCTGTGCTGCTCCGGCCCTTCGGTGGAAAGCGTTGCGACCCGCCGTTCGGCTAGGCGGTAGCTATCTGTCGCCGCGACGATGAGGTGTTGTGCGTCGGTCCGAAAAAGGATGCCGGAAATTTCTGGTCGGGACTCGTCTGATGCGGACGCGAAAATGACACCCTCGAGGGCCTGACGAAGGGCGCTGGCTGGTAGTGTGATGCTGGTGGTCGGTTGATGGCTTGGGAGGACCGGGAAGTCTTCGGCGGCCGCGCCTTTGATAGTGGTTTCGCTGTGGCCCGAAACGACGCGTAGTCCCTGTTCGGTAGTCTCTAGTTCAACTTTTTCATTTCCAAGTAACCCGATGAATTCAGTGAGGAGGCGGGAGGGAATCGTGTATTTTCCTGGCTCATCAACCTTGGCGCGAATACGAACCGTAA